>CAZKWG010000026.1:0-23877 GCA_964556105.1 uncultured Enterobacterales bacterium
CATCGATCTGCGCCTGCTCGCCGACCAGGGGGTGACGCTCTTGGGCAGCCTCCGCGGTGCTGAGGGAAGCCTGCTCTCCCTCAATGCCGACCTGAACGCCAATCTCGAGGCGGCCGACGATACGCTTAGCCAGTTCGTGACCCTGACCGATGCCTATGCCGCCGCCCACAGGCTCGAGGTGGACCCGCCCGGCGAGCTCGACGAACGGCTGGCCCGGCGCCCGGCACCGCTGCCGGAGAGGACAAGCCTGGACCTCGCCGCCGAGGGGATCGCCACCGTCATCTGGGCCACCGGCTATCGCTACGACTTCGGCTGGATCGCCTGCCCGGTGCTGGACGGGCAGGGGGCGCCAGTGCAGCGCCGCGGCGTTACATCCGTCCCCGGCCTTTACTTCCTCGGCCTGCCGCGCATGCACAAGGTGAAGTCGGCCTTCTTCTGGGGCGTGGGCGAGGATGCCGCCTATATCGCCGAGCACATCGCCTCCCGGCAGCCCTAGTCGAAGCCGGACAGCGTCCTGCTGCCGAGCACGTGCTCGGCCACCGCCTCGCCGATGCCGCCGGAATGCTTGAAGCCGTGGCCCGAGCAGGCGGAGACGAGCGTGACGCCCTCGACGTCAGGATGCGCGCCGATGCGGAACTGGTAGTCGGGCGCGGTGGTGTAGAGGCAGGTGCTGCCGCGGCAGGCGGTGCCGATGCCGTTCAGCTTGGGGACGACATGCTGGGCATGGAAGGCCCGGCCCTCGTCCTCGCCCAGCGGCCGCACGGCATCGGGGTCCGTCGTCTCGACGTCCTGCTCGCTGGCGAACTTTGCCATCGCCGGCCCGGTGGGCGCGGTGATGGGAAAGCCATAGACCATCTCATCCGTCCGCATGCCGTCGACGCGGATGAAGACGGGTGCCGCCTGCCACAGGCGCACATCCTCCACCTCGAACCAGAACTGTACCTGTCGCTGCACCTTCAGTGCCTTCTGGTGCCAGCCGCCGACGAGGCCCGGGAGCCAGGCGCCGGCCGACAGGATCACCTTCGCGGCCTGGAACACACCCTGGTCGGTGGTGACCTCCACCGCCTGGCCGACCCGGCGCAATCCGGTGACGCGGGTGTTCAGGTGCAGGGGCTGGCCGCGCAGGCGGATCAGGTTGGGGACGCGCACATCGACGGCGCTCGCGTCGGAGAGCGCGATCTTGGCGCGCTCCGCGGCGTCGCGCAGGCGGGCGCGCGCGCCCGAGTCCAGCTCGAGCTCGTGCTTGTACTCCGACTGCAGCTCGTCGATCAGGTGGTCCATCAGCGCGGCGTCGATGTCGTCGCCGCCCAGGAAGGTGTCTCCGGCCGTGCTGACCACCTCGAAGACGTCGTCCTCGATGCGCAGGATGGAGATGTCGAAGGTCCCGCCGCCCAGGTCGTAGATGGCGACGTTCTGTCGGTGTCCGGCGCCGAAGCCGTACGCGAGCGCGGCGGCGGTGGGCTCGTTGAGCACGCGCAGGCACTCCAGCCCGGCGATCGTCGCCGCGTCGCGGGTGGCCTGGCGCTGCTGATCGTTGAAGTAGGCGGGGACGGTGATGACCGCCTTGTCCACCGGCTGCTTGAGCGCCTCCTCGGCGAGCTGCTTCATGTGCCTGAGCACATGGCCGCTGATCTCCTGCGCGGTGAACAGCTTGCCCTGAACGCGGGCGCGGGCGTCTCCGGTGGGGCCCTCGGCGATACCCCATGCCACCGCCATCTTCAGGCGCTCTACCTCCGGAGAGCGGAAGCGCCGCCCGATGAGGCGCTTGACGCTGTAAACGGTGCTCTCGGGGGCGAACGCGATCTGTTGCTTCGCCCGGGGGCCGACCACGACCATGCCACCGTAGCCGAAGGCGACGATGGAGGGTTGCGTGCGGCGCCCGGCGGAGTCCGCCAGCACTGTGGGCACACCGTCGACCACGGCAGCCACACAGCTGTTCGATGTCCCGAGGTCGATCCCGACCGCGACGCTCATCACACCCTCCACCGTGGCGTGCCCGCCGCCTCGGTCTTCAGGTTGAGGATAGCAACGGTGTGATCACGGCCGCCATCTCATCGTGAATGCGTCCGTTCGTTGCTAGGATTCTCGGCGCGTCCAATTGGAGGGGCCCGAGCGCGACGTCCGTGACGCGCCCGCCGGCCTCCTGGACCAGCAGCGCGCCGGCCGCCACGTCCCATGGCGAGAGCCCGAACTCCCAGTACCCGTCGATGCGTCCCGCCGCGACGTGGCAGAGGTCCATCGCCGCCGAGCCCGCGCGCCGGATGCCCTGGGATCGCTCCAGGAAGGCGCCTACAAAACGAAGATAGAACGCCGCCCGTTGCCGGCGATCGTAGGCGAAGCCCGTGGCCAGCAGCCCCCGGTCGAGCACAGCCGTCTGCGAGACCCGTATCGGAGCGCCCTCGCAGGTGGCGCCCAGGCCGCGCGCGGCGACATAGGCCCGGCCGTTCACGGCGTCAAAGACGCAGCCGGCGCTCAGCACGCCGTCCAGCTCGAGCGCGATGCTCACCGCGTAGGATGGGAACCCATGCACAAAATTGGTCGTGCCATCCAAGGGATCGACGATCCATCGTGTGTGCGCCTCCCGCGCGCCGCCACCCTCCTCGGCCAGGATGGGCACGCCCGGGGTGGCGGCCGAGAGGTGCGCCCGAATCGCCGCCTCTGCCGCCAGATCGACCTCCGTGACCAGGTCTACGGCGCCCTTGTGGTGCACCTGCTCCGGGCCGCGGTCGCGGATGATCGCCCCCGCCGCGCGCGCGGCGGCCTCGGCGATCTGTGCGAGCTCCCTCAGCTCTGCGAGCACGTCACACGGTTCGACGCGTCCGCCGAGCAGGTGAAGGTCGCGGTCGCGTTGATCTGCACGACGCCGAGGGCGGCGCCCATCTTGACGCGGCAGGTCGTGACGTCCGAGAAGGTCATCCGCGTCGACCCGACGAAGGTGCTCTGCTGACCGTCCCCACACTGCAGCGTGGTCTCGAGGTCGCGCGCGACGATCTTGACCGTGTACGGGCCCCGGGCGGCCGTCGTGGTCGTCGTCGTCGTCTTCGGCGTGCTGGTCGTGGTGGTCTTCGTGCTGCTCTTCGTGGTGGACTTCGTGCCGCTGCTCGAGGTGGACTTCGTGCTGCCGGCGGTGCCGCTGCTGGCGCTCGTCGTCTTCGTCGTCGTGGCCGGCGCGGTCGTGGTCGTCGCGGGAGGCGTCGTCTTCGTGGTCGTCGCGGGCGGGGGCTCCGTGGTCTTGGGCGGGTCGTCACCGTCCGCGTCAGCGCCCTGGGCGCTCGGCGTCTTGCCGGTGTCCACGGGTTCTTCCTCCACCTTGGGCGTGGGCGTCGTGACGTCGGGGGTCGGCACCTCGGGCGTGGTCACCGTGGTGGCGCTCGTCGCGCCGGGGCCAAACTTCGTCCACAGCATGTACCCGACGCCTCCGCCTCCCAGGCAGAGGACGCTCAACACGAGCACGCCGATGATGACGTACTTGAGCGCGCCGCTCTTCGGGGCCTCATCGCTGGGCGGATCGATGGGCTGCGAGGCGATCGGCCCCTGAATCGCGAACGGCGAGGCGGGAGGCGTGTTCTGCTTCGGAGGGGGCGGCGGCGGGACCGGGCGCGGCGCGTCGGCCATCGGCGGCGGCGGGACCGGGCGCTGGTCGCGGGCCGGGGGCGGCGGCAGCGAGGTCAAGGCCGGCTTCTGAGCGGAGGGCGGTGGGCCCGGATCGCGGGGGGGCAGCGAGGCGTTCAGGGGCCGCTGAATGGGGCGCGAGTCGTCCCCGCGCGGGCGAGGCCTGCTGGTGTCGTCGGGGCGCCACTCCTTGCGGATGGGCTTCTTCAGCTCCTCCTCGTCCTCTTCGGCCAGCATCTCGGCGATGCGGTCGCGCGACCACATCGCGGTGGACTGACCTTTGGCGCTGGCCGCCTGTCCGCGCACGCGCAGCGCCTGGGTAGACGACATCGGCGCCCCCAGCGACTGCGGCCCGCCCAGATCCTCTTGAGGGAGCACCGTCCCGGTGGAGACCCTGCCCTGGGTCCCGCCCGCCGCGCGAACGGCCCGCACGGCCCAGGTCGCGATGTCGTCTCCGCCCGCCTGGCCAGCGACGTGCGAGAGGACGTTCGCCACGTCCAGCGGCGCGGGGCGCTCCTCGGGGGCGAAGGAGAACATCGCCGAGAGGAAGCGCAGCAGGTCCTCCATCCAGCGTTTGCCCTGGAGGTGCTTCCAGTCGATGGCCAGCAGGCGCTGAACGATCACCTCGTCGTGACCATCCCGGTCGCGCGGCACGGCGCCGAGCGACTCGCCGGAGAGCGCCGAGACCAGCAGCGCGCCCATCCCGTACACGTCGGTGGCGACCCCGACCGGCTTGCCCTCGGGGGCTCGCCCGCCGCGCCGCGTCACGCCATAGCCCTCGACCGAGACGGTACCGTAGGGATCAATCTTGACGTCGGAGGCGCTCAGATCTCCATGGACCAGCTTGTCCTCTTCGGCGACCGTGACAATGTCCGCCACATACGCCACGACCTCGAGCGCCACACGGACCGGGAGCGAGCCGCTCTCGATCAGCGTCGCGAGGTCGACGCCCTGAGCGTCTCCGTCGCCGCTGATGATCTGGCCCTCGGGCCCCGACTCGCGTTGGTAGTAGATGCTCACCGGACGACCTCCGTGCAGCGCAGTGATACCACGCGAGAGCGCGAATGCGGATCCGCCACGCAGAGCGTGGCGTCCGAACATCGGACTGTTCTTGTGTTCGGGGCCCCGACCGACAAGGACGATGAAGCGGGCTCGCTCATGGAGACTCCAGCGCGCGCTGCAGGGCCTGCTGTACGACGCGCGCGTCGGCCTTTCCACCCAGCGCCCGCATCACCTGTCCAACGAAGAAGCCGATGAGGTTCTTACGGCCGCCGCGGTAGCGCTCGCGCTCGTCGGGGTGGGCGCTCAGCACCTGCGCGATGGCCTCTTCGACCGCGTCGTCGCCGGCCAGCCCGAGCAGCCCGCGGGTCGCCGCCAGCGCCTCGGGCTCCCCGCCCGAGCGGAAGATCTCCTCGAAGAGCGCCTTCGCGGCGCCGCGATTCAGCCGGCCCTCGCGAACGAGCTGGTCGAGACGGCAGACCTGCGCGGGGCCGATCTTCGCGGCCTCCAGCCCACCCTCCGTCTGGTTGAGGGCGCGGAGCAGGTCTCCCATCACCCAGGTCGCCATGGCGCGCGCCTCTCCACCCTCGGCCACGCAGGCCTCGAAGAAGGCCGTCAGCTCCGGGTCGGAGAGCAGCACGCCGGTCTCGTAGGGGGTGAGCCCGTGCCGGGCGGCGAACTGCGCGGTGCGCGCCGCGTCCTGGTCGAGCAGCCAGAGGTCCAGCGGGAGGCCGGGGAGGGCCTGAGCGGCCTCTGCCCGGTCGAGCGCCGTCACCGTCAACGGCGGCAGGTCGGGCTCGGGGAAGTAGCGATAGTCGGCCGCGCCCTCCTTCTTGCGCAAGGTGGCCGTGCCGCGGCCCGTCCAGGTGCGCGTCTCCTGCTCCACGCGGCCGCCCCCCTCGAGGATGGCGCGCTGGCGGTCGATCTCGTAGCGCAGCGCGCGCGCCACGAAGCGGAAGGAGTTGACGTTCTTGACCTCCACCCGCGTGCCGGGGGGGCCGCCGCGCGGGGCGAGGCTCACGTTGGCGTCGCAGCGGAAGTGCCCCTTCTCCAGGTCTCCCTTGCAGATCCCGGCGTCGGTGATGACGCGGTGCACCATGCGCAGCCAGCGCTCGGCCTCCTCCGGGGTGCGCAGGTCGGGCGCGCCGACGATCTCGATCAGCGGCAGGCCGCCGCGGTTCCAGTCCACGACGGATCCGTCCGCCGCGTGGTGCATCCTCCCCGCGTCCTCCTCGAGATGGATGCGGGTGATCGCGAAGGTCCGGCGTTCGCCGTCGATCTCGACGTGGACCCGCCCGTCGGTGCACAGCGGCCGGTCATACTGGCTTATCTGGTAGCCCTTCGGGAGATCCGGGTAGTAATAGTGTTTGCGCGCGAAGATGCTCGTGTCGTGGACGGTGCAGCCGAAGGCCAGCCCGGCCCGCACACCCAGCAGAATGGCGGCGGCGTTGACGCGGGGGAGCGTGCCCGGGTGCCCCAGGCAGATCGGACACACCAGCGCGTTCGGCGGAGCCTCCGGATCGACGGGGCATCCGCAGAACATCTTCGTGGCCGTGTCCAGCTGCGCGTGGCATTCCAGCCCGATGGTGGCGACGAGCTCCACCCTGACCTCCAACGCTCCTCCATAACCCGTCGTGTCGCCCTCTTCATCTCCGCGCGCGGACTACTCGCCGATGACCTTGATGAGAACACGCTTGTCGCGGTTGCCATCGAACTCCGCGTAGAAGATCTGCTCCCAGGGGCCGAGATCCAGCCGCCCCCCGGTGATCGCCACGACCACCTCACGGCCCATGACCGAGCGCTTGAGGTGCGCGTCGCCGTTGTTCTCGCCGGTCTGATGGTGCCGGTAGCGGGCGAGCCCGGGCTGGTAGGGCGCGAGCTTCTCCAGGAACTCGGCGATGTCCTGAATCAACCCCGGCTCGTCGTCGTTGACGTAGACGCTCGCCGTGATGTGCATCGCGTTGACGAGGCACAGCCCTTCGCGCACACCGCTGGCCTGCACCGCCGACGCGACGGACTCGGTCAGGTTGACGAAGCCCGCGCGGGCGTTGACGTTCATGGTCAGGTACTGGGTGTGCGACTTCATGGAGGCTCCTGAAGGGGAGCCCCATGATACCCCAGCTCAGCCGCTCAGCCGCTCAGATGCTCTTCGGGCCCTGGTCGCCGATGGCCTCGACCGGGCAGTTCTCCAGCGCTTCGTAGCACTGCGCGAGCTCCTCGGCGTTCTCCGGCTGCTTGTAGCAGATGTCGTGGTCTTCCTGATCGCTCATCCGGAAGTTGTTCGGGGCCGCATCCGAGCACACCGAGCAGAGGATGCACTCCTTGTCCACGTAGAACGAGACGCGCTTGCCGTTGACGACACTCTCGCCGCCCGCGTTGTCTTCCCAGACGTTGGTGGGGTCAGCCATGGAGCGCTCCTCTCCGTTCCGATAGGGTTCCGATAGAGATATATGCGTGAAGGGGGAGACGACCTCTACCCGAGCGTGAAGGCGCGCGCAACTTCCTCCTCATGGAGCCAGTTAGAACATGGCAATTCTCAAAGTGGCCCAGCTCGGTCACCCCGTCCTTCGTCGCGCGGCGGATCCCGTGGGACCCGACGAGGTGGGCTCGCCCGCGCTGGCGCGGCTGATCGTGGACATGCTGGAGACCTGCCAGGAGTACGACGGGGCCGGGCTGGCGGCGCCGCAGGTGCATGTCTCGAAGCGGGTCGTGGTGCTGGACCTGGGCGACGAGGAGGGGCTTCGGGTGTGGTTGAACCCGGAGATCACGCCGCTGACGGAGAGCATGGTCGTGACCTGGGAGGGGTGCCTCAGCGTGACGGGGATGCGCGCGGCGGTGGCCCGGCCGGGGCATATCCGGGTCCGCGCGCTCGACCCTCAAGGGACGCCCGTTCACCTCGAGCTGAAGGGCTTCCCTGCGGTGGTGGCGCAGCACGAGTGCGATCACCTGGACGGCGTGCTGTACATCGACCGCTGCGACACGCGAACCCTGGCTTTCCTGCCGGAGTATCGGAAGTACGGCGGGATGCGCGCCGGCGGGGAGGAGTGATGGGGCTCTTCGACTGGCTCTTCCCGGGGCCCGAGGCGAAGGTGCGCAAGGCGCGCAAGCTGATCGAGCGCGGAGAGTTCAACGACGCCCGCTGGATGCTGGACGGGCTGGAGCACGGGGAGGCGCGCGCGCTTCGTGAAGAGGCGCTGGCGGGGATGGTCCGCCTCAACCTCGGCGCGGCGGAGGCGGCCGGCGCGCTGGGGGACAAGGAGCTGATGGAGGAGCACCTGGAGCTCGCGCAGGAGTTCGGCGCGACCGCGGAGCAGCTCCGCGGGGTGCGTCGTCGGCCGCGCGCGGAGAAGAAGGTCGAGGCGCCTCCTCCTCCCCCGCCTGCGCTGGAGGGCGATGACCCGATCTGGTCTCTCCCGCCGGATGATCCGCGCCTTCGGTACGCGCAGCTCGTCGAGGCCTGGCCAGACGCGCTGCAGCCGCGCCTGCTGGCCCTGGGCGCGGACTTCGCCCAGGCGGCCCTGGCCATCGACGAGGGTGGCGCGGCGCTGGCCTGGGAGAAGCTGGCCCCGTACCCGGCGAAGGACCCGGTCGCCCACTACGAGCGGGCGCGCGCCGCGCTGGCCATGGGTCGGGCGGGGCTGGCGGCCGCGGAGCTGCGGCAGCTCGGCGAGCGGCTGGGGCACCTGCGCATCGGCAACGTCCACACGGCGGTCCTGCTGGCGCAGCTCCTCGCGCAGGGGGGCGAGACGGAGCAGGCGCTGCGGGTCGTGGACGGCGCGCTCTCCGCCGCTCCCTCCGATGTGGACCTGCGCTTTGTGCGGGCCAGCACGCTCTCGGCCATGCAGCGTTGGCAGGAGGCGGAGGCGGAGGCCAGCGACGTCATCCGGCGCGCGGGCAAGGTCATGCCGGCCTGGCGCCTCATCGCCCGCTCGCGGGTGGGGCTGGGGGATCGGGTCGGGGCGACCAACGCGCTGGAGGCGGGGCTGGCGGCCTGCTGCAGCAGCCCGGGAAAGTGCGGAAACCAGGCCTTGGATCTGGAGGGCGCGCGCATGCTGGCGCGCCTCTACGCCGAGGACGGGCGTGAGCCGGCGCGTATCGCGCAGCTGATCGGCGAGATCGGGGCCGCGCAAGGAGGGCTGGCGCCGGAGGACGAGGAGATCGCCCGCATCGCCGGGCTGGTCACGCTCGAGCCGGCGCGGGCCTGAGCCTCTGCCCGCTCCTGCCCGCGCTCAGTCGTCCTCGAAGAGCGCGTCTGTGTCGCCGCTGTCGTCACCCACCTGAGCGCGCAGGCCGATCTCCGCCTCCTGCTGGGACTGCAGCCAGCGCTGGTAGAAGGCCTCGCGCCGCTCGGGCTCGAGATCGCCGCCGCCCAGGTGCTCGCGCCGGCGCTCGGCCAGGGCGTTGATGATGAGCGCCGCCGCGGCCGAGACGTTCATGGACTCGGTCAGGCCGCGCATGGGGACGGCCAGCACCCCGTCGGCCAGCCCGCGGGCCTCGTCGCTGACGCCCGCCAGCTCGGAGCCGAACAGGACGGCGATCGGGCGATCGATGGGCACACGATCCGGCGCGACGGCATGCTCGACGGGGTCGGCCACCCAGATCTGGAAGCCGCGCGCGCGCAGACCCTGGAGGGCCTCGGTCGTGGTGGTGTGGCGGTGCAGCTCGAGCCAGCGCTCCGCGCCGCGGGCCGCGCCCTTGCTGGGGCGGAAGTCGCCCGTGATCAGGTGGACCTCGTGCAGGCCGAAGGCCTCGGCGCTGCGCAGGATCGCGCTGGTGTTGTGGCGGCGACGGATGGCCTCCATGACGACGACCACGCTCGCCAGCCGGTGGCCGAGCACGCGCTCTACCCGCTCGCGGCGGCGCTCCGACAGGCTCATGCAGCACGCTCTCTGGTGTGAGGAGCGCCCCGTTAACCCGTCGCCGGGGAGATCCCAGGAGAGAGGCCCAGCTCACGCCCTCGCCGGCGCGCGTCGTCGGCCTGCTCGGCGCTCAACGTGTACCAGTTGATGCCGCCGCAGCCCGCGCAGACGCCCTCGAACCGGCCAGCGAGGTGGTCGAGCCTGCGCTTCGTGGCCTTGGCGCCCTCCCACAGGCTCTGGTAGCTGTTGTGATCCAGCGAGCCCAGGTCGAGCTCGCCGCCGAGGTCGGCGCAGCACATCAGCAGGTGCCCGTCGTGGCGGATCACCGGGGTGAGCCAGAGGGCGGGGCAGGCGGTGCGGTGCCCCTGGTGCCCGTCGTCCTGCTGCCAGGGGCGCCGCTCCCAGGTGCAGACGTGGACGCCGCCCTGGACGCCCGCGGTGATGCCAGCCTCGCGCAGGGTCCGCTCGTAGAGGTCGTCCGCCGCGGCCTGTCCGGCGCTGCCGCCGCCCACGCTCAGGCGCTTGAAGAGGATCTCGTCGTGCCAGGGGCCGCCGCCCTGACAGGAGAGCAGATCGCGCCACCAGGCCAGGAAGGGGGCGGCCTCATGGGCGTTCCCCGGCTGCACGACGAACTGGACCTGCAGGTTCACCCGGCAGGAGGCGCCCCGCGCGCGGCGGGCGCGGACGAGGTGGCGGACGTGGCGCCGCACCCGCGCGAGCGCGTCCTGGCCCTTCACCCGGGCGTAGGTCTCGGGCGTCTGCGCGTCGAGCGTGAACACGACCAGCAGCGGCATGGCGGCGCCATCGACGGCGTCGAGCAGGGCGTCGATGCGCGGGGGCACCAGGGTGATGCCGTTGGTGTCGACCCGCAGGTAGCCGACCCGCCCGGCCAGGGCCCGCGCCGCGCCGCCGATGAGCCGGTGCAGCTCCGGGTGCAAGGAGGGGTCGCCCAGCCACTGGAAGATGATGTGGTCGAAGTGGCGATCCTCGGCCACCAGCCCGGCCAGGATGCGGGCGAAGCGCTCCGGGTCGAGGAAGCCTTTGGGGACGCCGTGAATCTGCGCCCACCCCTCATGGTGAGGGGCGCACATGGCGCAGGAGAGGTTGCAGTGGTCGGTCGGCTCGACCTGCAGCACAGGTACCGCCAGCATGATCGCACGGTAGCACAGGGGCTCCCCCGCCGTGCGCTCGTCGCGCTGGCCTTCCTCCTTTTCTGGCGCGCCGGCTTGCTTGTAGGCTAAGCTCGTGCAACGATTCCACGCCCCAAGATCGAGAGATCCAATGTCGCGGACCCCTCTGCTCCCCTCGGCCCTGCTGGTCGCCCTCTCTCTTCTGACGGGCTGTCGCAACTCCTGTCAGCAGCTCTGCGGTGACATCGCCGACTACGCGCTGGAGAACTGCAGCCTGGAGTTCTCCCAGGAAGAGATGGACACCTGCGTCTCCGACCACGCGCGCTCCGAGCTCGATCGCTCGGACCTGGACGCCTGCGAGGAGGCCGCGCCGGCCCTCGAGGAGGAGTGGAGCTGCGACGACCTGAAGGAGTACTTCAAGGCCTCTGCGGGAGAGTAGGCGGCATGGTTCGGGCCTCATCGAGAATTCTGGAGCAGGCCGCGCGCGTTCAGCGCGGAATCGCTGGATCTGCCCGCGGGTCATTGTGTCTCGATGACTTCCCTCGTATCCTGAGCCTCAGCAGACCTGTTCGGCGTCCCCCCAGGCGCGCCCTTCGGCAGAGCAGATGGACCCGGTAACTCCTCCCGCGCGGACCTTCTCACCCGAGAGCTTCGGGAAGTACTACCTTATCGACAAGGTGGCCGTCGGCGGCATGGCCGAGGTCTTCAAGGCGAAGACGTTCTCGCATGGCGGCTTCGAGAAGCTCCTGGTCATCAAGCGCATCTTGCAGCACCTCTCCGACAACGGAGAGTTCGTCGATATGTTCATCGACGAAGCGAAGATCTCCGTGCTGTTGCAGGCGCCGAACATCGTTCAGATCTACGACTTCGGGAAGATCCGCGAGAATTATTTCATCGCGATGGAGTGCGTCGAGGGCAAGGATCTCAAGGTGATCCTGCGCAAGCTCGCCGAGCGGCGCAAGCTGCTGCCGACCGAGTACGCCGTCTACATCGCCCACGAGACCTGCAAGGGCCTGGACTACGCGCACAAGAAGACCAGCATCAAGGGTGATCCGCTCGGGATCGTCCACCGGGACATGAGCCCGTCGAACATCATCGTCTCGTATACGGGCGAGGTGAAGATCGCCGACTTCGGCATCGCCAAGGCCGAGATCAGCATCTACAACACCAAGGACGGGGTGCTGAAGGGCAAGTTCGAGTACATGAGCCCGGAGCAGGCGTCCGGCCTGCCCATCGATCACCGCTCGGACCTGTTCAGCGTCGGCATCATGCTCCACGAGATGCTGACCGGGCGGCGGCTCTTCAAGTCCGAGAGCGAGATCAAGACGCTGGAGCGCATCAAGGCGGCGGACGCGAAGCCGCCCTCGGCGACGAACCCGAGCGTGCCGGCGCGCCTCGACGAGATCGTCATGCGGGCCCTCTCCCGCGACCCGCGCGACCGCTACGCCGACGCCAAGGAGCTCCAGACCGATCTCCTGGAGTTCATGTACCCGGCCACGCCGGACGTCACGCGCGAGAGCCTCTCGCACTTCATGCAGCAGCTCTTCCTCACCGAGATCGCCGAAGAGCGCGAGCGTCTCGAGGAGGGCACGAAGGTAGCTTCGGCGTTGGCGGCCGAGACGCCCGAGATCGAGCTGGACGCGAACTGGCAGGAGGCGGGCAGCGGCGCGACCCTGCGCCAGCCGCCGAGCCGCGTGCCGGTGGCCGTGGCCATCCTCGCCCTGCTCCTCGCCGGAGGATCGACCGCCTACTTCCTCACCCGCGAGCAGGAGAAGGAGGTCATCAAGGAGATCGTCGAGGTCGCGGCCCCCAAGCCGACCACCGGGACGCTGGAGTTCCGCGTCACGCCGCAGGTCCAGGCCACGATCAAGCTGGGCGACCAGGTGATCGGGACGGGCTTCAATCTGGTCTATGACAAGGTCGAGCCCGGCGCCGAGCTGAAGGTCACGGTAGAGGCCGAGGGCTACCTGCCGTTCTCGGACACGGTGAGCCTGAGCGCCGGTGATCGGCTCCGGCTCCCCATCCTGCTCAAGGCTGTGCCGGTCCAGACCGCGCCTCAGACGCCGGTGAACCCGACGACGACCACGACGAAGACCACGCAGAACGTCAAGATCACCCAGGTGCCACAGACGGAGGCGCCGGGGAAGATCTCGGTGAACGTCAGCCAGGGCTGGGCCGAGGTCTGGATCGACGGTCAGAAGGTGGACACGACGCCGCTGTTCAACCACGAGCTCAGCGCTGGCAGCCACAGCATCCGGGTGACGAACCCCGGGACGGGCTTCGAGGCGACGAAGTCCGTGCGCGTGCAGTCGGGCAAGACCGAGAAGATCTTCTTCCAGGTCGAGTAGCCCATCTTCGCCTTTGGCGAGGGTGGGCGTCCGCCCGCTACTGCAGGTCGATGATGATCGTCCCCTGGTTGGGGTCCACGGGCTCGTCGTCGTTGAGCAGGACGGCCGCGGTGGCCGCGCCGCCGCCGGCGATCGCCGCGATGCCCACCCACATGTACCAGGGGGCGCCCTTGGTCACGAAGACCTGCTCGACGATGGGCTCCGGGTCCAGCAGGATGCTCGACAGCAGCGCGTTGTCGTTGACCCTCAGCGCCGCGGGCGAGGTCGAGACGCGGTCCGTGCGCAGCGTCCCCTCCTCGGTCAGCCAGCTCGAGACGCTGGGCACGAGGTCGGTGAGCGCGGAGAGCGGGTCCTTGCCCGCCGGCGCGGAGAGCATCTGGGAGAAGTTGCCGGTCCGCGTCTCGTAGAGCTGAAGCGCGACGTCGCCCGAGGGCAGCTCTCCGCCCAGGATGACGATGTCCGTGGCGACGTGAACGCCGAGCGAGGTGTAGATCTGGCGGACCTGGCGCGTCCGCTCGGACGAGGACTCGGCGGCCTCGGCGAAGGAGCGGCCCTCCAGCGGCGCCTGGTAGACCTCCCGCGCGCCCTGGCCGAGCTCCATCCGCTGGAAGGAGCGTTTCCCGCCCTGGCCCCGCACCAGGACGAAGTGCGCCCCTGGCGGCAGGTCGTTGACCGTGACCGGCGCCTTGCCTACGGATCGCCCGTCGATGAACACGTCCGCCCCGTCCTCCGGGGCCTGGACCACCAGCGTCGCGGTGGGCTGCGCGCGGACCGCGGCGCGGACCTCGCCAAAGAGGCTGACCATCTTCGGCGGGTAATTCACCGCGTCCAGCTCTCGGGTGGGCTCCAGCACGACCACGCGCTGAAAGGCCGCCTTCGCCTCGTCCACGTTGCCGATGCTGGCGTGGGCCAGGCCGAGGAGCAACAGCGCGTCGATGAGGTCCTTGCTCTCGGTCGTGCCGGCCAGCCCATCCTGAAGCTGCACGACGGCGCGCTCGAGCACGGGGATGGCGCTCTCTACGTCGGCGCGCTCGTAGAGCACGCGCCCCTCGGAGAGATCCTTGCGTCCTGGGCCCAGGAAGGCGCCCTCGACGATGAGGGCCTCGCGCCCAGAGATGCGGCCGCGCACCTCACCGGGCGGCACCACGTCGATCTTCTCGGTGGCCTCGAGGGCCTCGCCCAGCTGCTCGGCCGCGGCGATCGCGCCCTCGTCGTCCATCGACGCGATGTGCAGGCCGATCACGGCGACCTCGGTACGCCGAGCGGCGTCCGCGTCCTCCGGGAAGAGGAGGCCGACGCTCGCCATGATCCACCCAGCTGCTCTCCTCGACGTCATTTCCAGCTCCTTGCAGCTCGACACCATCCTACCGGATTCTCGCGAGCGGCGCTCGCAGGGAGCGGCGACGCGCGACCCGCTTCGCTCCACCCGCCCGGGAGAGCCTCCCGGAAAAGTGAGCCATGTTCCACGTCCGGGTTCCACGAACATCGACTTTTGACAATTTCAATTCCGCTTTGAGAAGCCTGACTATCGCGCCTCCAGCTCTCGCATCGCATGAAAAGCTCGACGAGGGGGCTTCTCCTCCGGGTACCGCGTCTGTTAGGGTGCGTAAATCCGTTCGCACCTGCAGTTCTGGAGCGTTCTTGGCCGTGCTTCTCGTGCTCATCACCCTGCTCTCCAGCGCCTGGGCTCGCAGCCCTGGTCCTGAGCTGGATGGAGTGGCGGAGATGAACGTCGAGCGCGAGGCCGACACGGCCAGCGTGGCCGCAGAGGCGTGCACGGACCAGTATCTTCGCGATGGCGTGCAGCTCCCGGAGCGCCCCGGCCTCTACACGATGAGCGCGCCGGGCTCGGCCTGGGGCACGTCGTTGATGGTGGACACCATCCTGCGCGTCGCGGAAGAGATGGCCTGGCAGCTCCCGGACGCGGACCCCTTCATCGTCGGTGACATCAGTCACAAGCGCGGCGGCTATTTCGAGGGCCACCGCTCGCACCGCGGAGGCGTGGACGCCGACCTCGGGATCTACGCCAAGGGCGGCAAGCAGGACCCGCGGGGCTTCCAGGATCTGAGCGTCGCAGAGTTCGACGCGCACGCCACCTGGATCTTCATCCGGACGATGCTGGACACGGGCAACGTGGACCGGATCTACCTCGACCAGAGCCTGATCAACGTCCTTCGCAAGCACGTTCGCGAGGAAGAGGGCCTCTCCCAGGAGGAGGTGGACCGCATCTTCCCGCCCTCCGGTACGCCGCGCGTGTGGGCGATGACGGGCGTGGTGCAGCACGTCGCCGGTCACCGCAACCACATCCACCTGCGGGTGCTCTGCGACAACGGGGTCCCGGCGCAGTAGCGCTTCACAGCGTGCCGTCAGCGCAGCACAGCGTGCCGTCAGCGCAGCAGGAGCGCGACGCCGGCCAGCAGCAGGGCGCCGAAGCCGAACACGACCAGGAGGCTGGGGCTGCGCGTCTTCCTGGGGGCGCTCGCGCTGTTGCGCTGCGGCGCCGAGGTGGATGGCCCCTCCTCCAGGCGCACCCCCACGGGGGCGGGCACGGGCTGCAGCGCAACAGCGGGCAGCGTCTCCCCGCCCAGGCTCCGGGCGTCCAGCCGGCGGAGCACGCGCGGCCCCGTGTCGTCCGCGTGGAGATGGGCGGCCATCGCCTGGCTGCCCTCCGGGTCGGTGCGATCGTCCTCCGACGCGCTCTTGTAGAGCTCAGGGTCAGTCGCCTCGTCGTCAGACGAGGGGCCCAGACCGATCTCGTGCCGATAAGGAAAGGGCACGACGGTGGTGTGATCCGGGATGGAGAAGGGATCCTCCTCCTCGACCGGCTCTTCGACCAGCACGGGCGCGCGGACGTCCTGGACAGGCGGCAGCGGCGCGGGCAGCGCGGGCTCGGGGCTCGTCACCTCAGGGAAGAAGAGGAGCTCGTGATCGTCGGCCACGCTGAAGCGCGCTGGCAGGGCGGGGGGCGCGGCCGTGTCGCCGTCGTGGAAGTTCGCCGTGACGGCCGCCGAGCGCTCCTCGGCCCGCGAGGGCTCGGAAGGCTCGGAAGGCTCGGAAGGCTCGGAAGGCTCGATCTCCTCGGTGAGCGCGGCGCTGAGCTGAGCGCGCTCGGTCGCGAGGTCCTCGGGCGGGATCTCCGGGGGACGGCACAGGTCCAGGGCCGGCCCGGCGAGGACGCGGAGCTGGGCGATGGCCACCTCGGGCCAGGGGCGCCGGACGGGGTCCCAGGCCAGCAGGCGGCGGAGCAGCTCGGTCGCCTCTCCGTCGAGCTCGGCGTTGGCCAGCGAGCGCCGCAGCACCCTCTCGTGGGCGATGGACATGGTGGCGCGCCGCGGGGGCGCCACCCCTGTGAGCCAGGTGTAGAGCAGCACGCCCAGCGCGTAGCTGAGGTCGCGGGCCTCCTCGCTGCGCGGCTCATCGGGGCGGGGCGGGGTGATCTCCAGCCCGCCGCGCGGCAGGAAGCGGATGCGATCCGCGGGGATCAGGGTGCGCACGCCGCCCTGCGCAGACCCCTCGGCCATCAGGTGCTCGCCCAGGATCGCCAGCCGCGCGCAGGCCACCTCCAGCGAGAGCGGATCGTGCGGAGACGGACGAGCGCTCTGCGCCCTCGCGTCCAGCGCCTCCGACCCTCTCACTGACGAGATCATGAGCTCCTCCACCTGAGGTCTCTGGAGATTACGTCGGTCAGGTTCAAGGAACGGCAGGGTCGCTGCCTGGACCTGTTGGCACGTTCAGTTGGGTTCGCGCGAGCGTTGTAGGCAACTGCGGAGTCTGCGGGCAGTCAGGCCTTTTTTTAGTCGAGGATCGTCGCGGCTGGTATGCCCAGCTCGAACGTGGCGCGGTCGACGCCTCAATCGCTGCAGGTAGACTCCACCGGCACGCTGTAGAGGTTCTGTACGAGCTCGGGCGCGACGTCGGGCCGGTCGGAGATCAGGTTCACGTCACCGGTCACCACGACGTCGCCACACCAGATGTTCTGCACGGCGATCCCGTCGCAATAAACCCAGCTCGCGGCCGGTCCTATCTCGAGATTATGCCCGAGATAGGCGGCGATCGGGTCGCCCGTAGACAACAGATCGGAGTCCGGCGTGCCCTCACAGGCGACCGTCTCGGCGAGCGGCTCCGAGAGGCGGATATCGGCGCCCATTCGTCGAAGCAGGTAGTCGATCGTCAGATTTCCCTGCGTGAGCGAATAGCCGCCGTACTCGCCGTCCACATCTCCTGCCAGCACCAGGCGCCCGCCTCTGCCCAGCCAGTCCAACAAGGACAGGAGCGTCTCTTCAGGAAACTCGAAGCCCGCCTCCTCGCCCGCCCCGGGAAGATACCAGAGCACGAGCCGATAATCGGACGGATCCTCGGGCCAGATGTCCGTGATCGTCGTGGTCGCGCCCAGCGAGAGGTAGAGGTCCACCAGCTCGTCCACGCCGTCGATGAGATACTCGCCGGAGTCCACGGGGAGCGCGCCGAGACCCTGGTAGATCAGGACGTCGTCCCCGAGCGGCGGGCCGGTGAAGCTGTCGGGCGCCTCGTAGACGGGCTCCTCCTCCGGGGTGCCGGTCTCGCCGCTGTCCTGGGCGGTGTCGGCCGAGTCCTCGGGCCTCGTGTCGTCCGTCTCCTCCGAGTCCACCTCGCCCCCGCTGTCGCCCACGGTGATGGCGGTGTCGTCGACGATGGTGACCTTGATGTCGCCGATCTCGATGCAGGCCACGAGCGGCAGGAGCAGGAGGGGCTTCGGGAAGCCGGGAGTCGGGTCGCTGGAGAGGATGCTCATGGGACCTCGCGCGGGAGCGGCCGATGGTCCTGTGCTGGATCGCCTGGGAGGCGCGCCGAGGGTCATCGGACGGGCCGCGCCCTCGTGGGGATCCGGCACAGGGGAGCATGATTGTAGTTCACACCCAGGGATGCGCGGCAAGGTGCACCCGCGACGAGCCCGTGCCGGTCGGCGCGAGCGAGAGGTTGCCGGTGAGCGTGGCGCGGCGCGAGGGCGTGTTAGGTCCTCCCCATCATGGATTCTTCCGAGCGCACGTCATCGCTGCCCCCCGGCTACCGTCTGCATCGCCGCTTCGACCGCATGGGGCGGCTGGTCGGCGACGTGGGCATGTCGCGTCTGCAGGAGGCCCATGTTCTGGTCATCGGCCTCGGGGGGGTCGGCTCCTTCGCCGCGGAGGCGCTCGCCCGCAGCGGCGTCGGTCGGCTCACGCTGGTGGACTTCGATCTGGTCTGCGTGACGAACACCAACCGCCAGCTTCAGGCGATGCGCGGCACCGTGGGGCAACCCAAGGCCAGCGTGCTCGCCGAGCGCCTGCGCCTCATCGCCCCCGACGCGCGCGTCCGCCCTGTGCCGCTCTTTTATGACGCCCGCCTGGCCAGCGCGCTGCTCTCCGGCGGTGAGCTGGGCGCGCCGGACTACGTGCTCGACGCCATCGACAACGTCACGGCCAAGTGCCACCTCATCGCGACCTGCCGTCAGCGTGGTCTGCCCCTGGTGGTGGCGACGGGCGCGGCGGGGCGCTGGGATCCGACGGCGGTGCGGGTGGCGGATCTCGCCGAGACCTACAACGACCCGCTCGCCGCGTCCGTGCGCCGGATCCTCCGCGAGAAGTACGATCTCCCGCAGCGGGGGCCCTTCGGCGTCCCCGCCGTCTTCTCCAGCGAGCGCCCGAGCGCGCCCGAGCCGCTGGCCTACGACGGGGACGAGGGCTTCTCCTGCGTCTGCCCGAACGGCGACAATGACGTGCACACCTGTGATGATCGCAACGTCGTCTGGGGGACCGCCGCCTTCGTCACCGGCACGGTGGGGCTGACGGCGGCCAGCGTCGTGGTTCGGGCGCTGGCCGCACGCGCGCCCTGATCAGCTCGCCTCGTCGTCGTCCAGCTCGTCATCCTCGCCGTCGTGGAAGTCCACGTGCGTGCCGTGCGGGTGGCCGTGGGCGATCTCGTCCTCGGTGGCGTCGCGCAGCTCGGTGATGTGGATGGAGAAGTGCAGCGTCACGCCCGCGAGCGGGTGGTTCTGGTCCACGATGACGGCGTCGTCCTCGATGCTGACGATCCACAGCGGGATGGACTCGCCGTCCTCGTCCTCGGCCATGAACTGCAGGCCCTCCTCGAGCTCGGCGTCCTCGGGGAAGGCGTCGCGGGGGATCGCCTGGGGGCCGGGGCCCTCGGGCAGGCCGTAGCCCTCCTCAGGCGGCACGACGGCCTCGAACCGGTCGCCGACACACTTGCCCACCATCTGGCGCTCGAGGCCGGGGACGATGTTCCCGGCGCCGTGCAGGTAGGGGAGAGGCTCTGCACCCTCGGAGCTGTCGATGACCTCGCCGGTCTCGTCCGTGAGCGTGTAGTGGAAGAAAACGACCTTGCCAGCCTCGATCATGGCGCTGGAGGTAGACATGGGATGCTCCTGCGGGTGCGGGGCGGGGGAAGGCGCCCGACGTCGCGCAGGGTAACCGGATCTACGGCGCCACGAGGGGCCTCACCCTTCGTCGTCTTCTTCTGGCCACTCCTCGATCTGCCGACGGCTCTTCTCCCGGCGCTGCCGCGGCTTCTCGTCCACCACGCCGCCGCCCCAGTCGTCGAAGCGTCGCCCCTTCTTCTTCGGCTCCGGTCCCACCTTCTTGGCGTCCGCTGGAGCCCGGCGCTGCGCGGCGCGATCGCTGGACCAGCCCTCGGCCTCGCCGCCGCCGAACGGAGGCGCGGGCGGGCCACCGGAGAAGCCGCCGCGGGGAGGCCCGCCCCAGGGAGCGCCTCCGGGGGGGCGCATGGGCGGACGATCTCCGCCGGGCCGGTAGCCAGACCCACCCTCGGGACGCGGGGGGCGGTCCATGGGCGGCCGATCCATGGGCGGCCGATCCATCGGCGGTCGCGAGGGGCGCCCGTCATACGAGGGCTCGCGGCGCTCGAGGGAGGGCTCACGGCGCTCGAAGGAGGGCTCACGGCGCTCGAAGGAGGGCTCGCGGCGCTCGAAGGAGGGCTCGCGGCGCCCGTCATACGAGGGCTCGCGGCGCTCGAAGGAGGGGCCACCAGGTCCACGGTCTCCCATCGGCGGGCGAGGGGGGCCGCCACGATCGGGGCCCTGACGGGGTGGACCGCCGGGGCCACCAGGACCTCCCGCTCGATCCTGCGCCTCGCGCACGGTCACCCGCCGTCCGCCGATGAGCGCGCCATCCATCTGACGGATGGCGTTCGCGCACTCGTCGGGCGTGGACATCGCGACAAACCCGAATCCCCTCGACTTCCCCGTCTCCGGGTCGCGAATCACCTTGACGTCCGCGACCGTGCCGAGAGCAGAGAAGGCCTCGCCGAGATCACGCTCGTCCGCCGCCCATGGCAAGCCGCCGACGAACAACCTGTTACCCATCGTTTCGCTCGTTGTCCTGGCCGGAAGATGTAGGCCGGAAGAACTCGGCCGGTTGAAGGTGCGCCTGCGGTTCGCAGCATCTGGATGCTACCACAAGATCGGCGGCAGGGACTACGATGTCGGCGCGCACGCGCCCATCGCACCACATCCCTGTTCAGTGCAGGGGAATCGACTCCCCGACCTCGTAACGCGTCTTGACTCCGGCGGGGCCGAATACGTAAATCCCGTCGTGAACGCCGACAGATGTGGCCTTCGGGACAGCCGGATCCACCAGCAGGAAGGACTCCTCGTTGAGGCCCGCGCAGATGTGCGTGGAGAAGCGCCTGGCCAGATAGGCGAGATTGTCCGGATCATCGGTCTGAATGCGATCCATGCAGTGGGGCATGACCTGAAGGCCGCCGACCAGGCCCAGCCCGCGGTCGAAGAGCCTGAACTCGCGCTGCTCCATGTTCGGGTTGTAGTCGTCGTAGACGATCATCCGGTCGCACAGGAGGAGCGCGCCAGCCGAGACGGCGCACAGGAGCGCGCCGCGGCGCAGGGACTCCAGCACCGCGCCGCGCAGATCGAAGAACTGGAAACAGCTGAGCAGGGACGCGGGGCTGCCCCCGAAGAAGAGGATCGCGTCGGCGGACAGGAGGCGCTCCTCGAGGGTCGCGCGGGCGCGCTGCCAGGCGGGGTCGAGGCGGATGCCGGTGCGGGCGTGGACCTGCTCGTCGGCCTCATCCAGGGTGGCGAGCATCCGCTGATCGTTCTCGCCGAGGGCCTCGAGGGCGCGCACCAGCTCGCGGGAGAAGGCGCGGTCGAGCAGCTCGGGACCGCTCAGGATCGCGTCGGGGCGCACGGACTGGCGGAGGACCAGCGGGAGGCGGCCCAGGCGGAAGCGGGGATCGTTGGCCCGCGCGTACTGGATGGCGCGGCGGATGCGGGAGGCGTGGAAGGCGGTGGTCTCGACGTAAAAGCGCCGGGTGGCCTCCTCTACGGCCTCGAGCTCACGGGCGACGGCGGCGACATCGGGTCGGCCGCGCAGGTACTCCTGCCAGGTGTGCCAGGCGCAGAGGTTCACGATGTTGCGGTCATAGCCGCCCTGAAAGACAGAGGGCACGCCGACCGCGTTCAGGGCCGCCTTCACGGCGCTCTCGCCGAGCTCCCCCGGACCCCAGGCGGCCGTCACCAGCAGCACGCGGGGCGCGCGCCCCACCGGCGCGCTCTCCATCAGGAAGGGACGGATCCGCTCCGCGAAGAGGGTGGGGTTCGACATGTTGCCGTTGAACAGGATGCGACCGCGCACCAGAGCCTCTCCGCCGGAGGGCATACCCTGTTCACCCGCGCGGCGCCCGAGGGACCCCCCTTGCCGTTCAAAGGGAGGTGCATAATCACTTGGGCGAGCCGGGCGCTGAGTGGTGATATCTGCTCGCGCCGCTCACAAAACCCCTGTCTGTCTGGGCGCATCCAACACGAGCTGCGCCTGTGGAGGACTACCATGGCTCTCGCTGTCTACAATCCGTTCCGCGTCCTCGAGTCCAGCTTCTCTCGTGATCCCTTCTTCCGCGAGCTCTTTCGAGAGGGCTCGCGCACCAACGGTGAGGTCTCCCTTGTGCTCGCGCCCAGGATGAACGTCACGGAGCGTGCAGAGAGCTACGAGCTCACGCTCGAGGTGCCTGGGTTGGCGAAGGAGGACCTCAACATCGAGGTCAACGATGGGCGTCTGGCCGTGTGGGGCGAGAAGAAGGCCGAGCGCCAGGAGAACGACAAGAAGATCCATGTGCGCGAGATCGTGCACGGCGCCTTCCGTCGCGAGCTGACCCTGCCTGAGGACGTCCGACAGGACGGCATCCAGGCGGCCTACGAGAACGGTCACCTCAAGCTGACCCTGCCGCGCGAGGACAAGAAGAAGAGCGCGCGCCGCGTCGCGCTGAGCTGACCGGCCGGAGCGCGACGATCAGCGCTCCTCGTCCGCTCCGTGCACGACCAGCACGGAGCGGGCCGAGCGCTCCAGCAGGGGCACCGTGCGGAAGTCGTAGACGTGCATGGCCATGCCGCGCTTCGGGTTGATCCCGATGACGATGAGATCGACGCCCTCCAGCCTGGCCAGCACGGCGGCGCCGAGATCGGCGACCTCGGCTCCCTCCAGCCACTCCACCTGCGCGCCGGCCGCGCTGCTCACGCGGGAGACCACGCGCTCCACCGCGGCTTGATGGGGGCCGTCGCGGACGGCGAGGATCCGCTCGACGCGCTCGAGCCCGTGATCGACCAGCATCACCATGTCGCCGTCGAAGTGTCGGGCGATCTCCACCAGCGGGCCGCCGAGCATGGCGTGCCCGAACAGAGGGCGATGAACGCCGGCCAGCAGCATGTCCGCCTTCTTCAGCTTCGCCACCTGCACGATGTCGGCGGCCGGCTGTCCGGACACGAAGGAGATCGGCTCCACGGTGAGCCCCAGCGGCTTCGCGGCGCGGGCCAGCAGGGTGGCGGGGTCCTCGCCCTCCGGCATCGCGGGCTGACTCTCGGGGAAGAGGCTCGCGCTGTCGTGTGTGCTGAGCAGGGTGAGCGCGTAGCTGCGCGCGTCCCGTCCGCGCGCGAGCAGCGACGAGAGCAGCGCCAGGCTGGGGACGCTGGCGGGCGCCACGACGCAGGTCACCAGGGAGAAGGCGGGGGCCGCCACCAGCGAGCGGCTGGGCGTGACGGCGGCCTGCGCCGCCAGGACCCTGGACCGCGGGAAGAGCCAGTGCAGCAGGGGAGAGGTCATCAAGGTCGTGCCGACGGCCATCAGCACGAAGATCGTGAAGAGCAGCGGCGCGAGCACGCCGAGCTGCCTGCCGATCTCCAGGATGATCAGCTCCATCAGCCCGCGCGTGTTCATCAGCACGCCCAGGGTCGCGCTCTCCCGCGCCGAGACGCCGCCCAGCAGCGGCGGCAGGCCGGCGCCGAGCAGCTTGCCCAGCGTGGCCACCCCGATGACCAGCAGCGCCCAACCCCAGCGCTCCGGGCTGTCCAGCATTCCCAGCTCGGTCCGGAGGCCGGTGACGGCAAAGAAGATAGGTAGGAAGAGGACGATGACCAGATCCTCGACGCGCAGGGCCAGCGCGTGCAGGACGCGCTCGTCCCGGGGCAGGATCGCCCCGAAGACGAAGGCGCCGAACAGCGCGTGGATGCCGATGAGGTGCGTGACGATGGCGCTGGCGAAGAGCATCAAGAGGAGCAGGGCGAGGCCCGAGCGGGCGATCCCGTTGCGCGTCTCGTAATAGAGGAGGAGCTTCTTCGTGAACGGCTTGACCACGGAGAGCATGAACGCCACATAGGCCAGGGCCAGCGCCGTCGTCCAGAAGGCCGCGGTCAGCTCGCCGGCCTGCACCACCGCGATCACGAAGGCCAGCACACACCAGGCGGCGGCGTCGTTCGCCGCAGCGCAGGTCATCGCCAGCGAGCCCAGCTCGGTGCGCATCAGGCCGTGCTCGCTCATGATCCGCGCCAGCACCGGGAAGGCCGTCACGCAGGTCGCCGCCCCGAGGAAGAGCGAGAAGGGGACGATCCCGATCCCCTCCGGGGCGAAGGCGTCGTGCATGGTCCACCCG
>CAZKWG010000027.1:0-23637 GCA_964556105.1 uncultured Enterobacterales bacterium
CTTCGGGGATCCCCGGCCCATCGTCGGTCACACGGACGCTCCAGAACTCGCCCTCTTGTGTGGCGAACACCTGAATGCAGCCGCCGCGTTTGATGGCGTCGCGCGCGTTGGTGATGAGGTTGCCGATCGCCAGCTCGAAGACGTAGGTTGGGACGTCGGCCGAGCCGTCGCCTCTGCAGTCGAAGCTCAGCTCGATCTCGGACGCAGACATTGCCACGTGAAACAGGCGGGTGAGCTGCTCCAGGCTGCCTCGGACAGGGCAGGGGCGCTCTGCGCGGAAGCGAACCGACTCCATGATCGCGCCCGTGAGCGCTCCCAGCTTGTGCGCAGATCGTGAGAGGGCGGCAAGGCTCTCCTTGATGGGTTGGGTTGTCGCCGTCTCGCCACAGTAGATGCTCTCTTGAAGGTCGCGGGTTCCCGCAGAGAGGTCTCTCGTCAGGTTGGTGATCTGGTGTACCACCGTGCCGGAGGCGATCGCCAGGGATTGGACAGCCTGTCGTTGTGTCGCCTCGAACACGGTCGTGCTGACCTCAACGGCGTCCCGAATGCGCACCAGGGCCGCGTCGATGACGACCCCCAGCCGCTCGATGAATTCGCTCCAAGGAGATGGGATCTCCAGCTCCTGGCCGAAGGTGGCCAGCGGGACCCCGAACCAGGCGACGCTCTTCGAGGCGCCCAGACGCACGCAGAGGCGCACGGACCCGTCCGGTCGCTCCGCGGGGATCAGCTTGAAGCGACCCGCGGAGAGGCTCAGGTCCAGGTGCTCCTCGGCGTCATGGTGCACATAGGTTCGGGCTTTGTTGGGACAGAGCTGCTCAGGGAGCGCGTCGAAGCCGAGCCATATCAGGTCGGCGTCCTGGCAGATCTGGCCCACCAGTTGGGAGAGCTCTTCAGGGGTCTGCACGGACTGTGACGCGCCTTGATGTCGGGCGAGGATGTCGGCTGCGGACTCGCGCGCGGCGTCCAGCGCCACGTCGGCGACGCTGCGCGCGAGGATCTGAAAGACCACGGAGTCGAAGGGGAGGGGCCGCCCACGTCGCGTGACCACGATCAGCCGCCCTAACCGCAGCGTCGCGGCCTCGATCTCGAAGACGTGGAGGCCAGCCTTCCGGTCGTCCTGGATGGTGCTCCAGTCATGGACGTCCGCTCGCTCCTCGCCAAAGACAGGGCGCCGCTTGAAGCCGCAGGCGATGATGACGCGGACTCGTGCGCTCTCCAGGATGTCGTTGAGGATGATGACGCTGGCTGCGACGGCCTCGTTGAGCTTCCAACCGCTTCGACGTGCCCGAAGCTCGACGACGCGACGGTTGAACTCGGCGAGCGCCTCGAAGCCGCGGTGCGCCCGCAGGGCAGGCGCGAGCTGGCGCGCCAGGATGGCCGCCATGGCGACGGTGCTGGGTCCGAAGGCCGAGGTCCGGTTCCAGCTCAGCTCCAGCGCCCCGACGGTCTCGTCGTCGGAGATCACCGGGACGACGATGAAGCTCATCATCCCAGCGATTCGTGGCTGCCAGAGACCCTGATAGCGGGGATCCTCCTGGCCGTGGGGGCTCGCGTGGGTCCTGTCGCCGTCCGCGAGGCAGCGTCGCACGATGCTGAGCTGTGGCGCGCTCTGCAGCAGGATCTCCCGCCGCACACGCTGCGCCTCTGGGTCCCACCAGACGCGAAGCACCCGCGGCGTCTCGCCGCCGGGGATGGCCAGGAAGATCTCCGCCGCGCTGGCGCGGAACTGGCGCACTGCCACGCGCACGAGCGCCTCGAGGCCGCCGTCCTCTTCGCTGAAGAGACGTCGTGGCGCCGCCACGAAGGGGAGCCGATCCATGACCAGCTTCCAGAGTGGGACGCCCGCGCCCACCTTGCAGAGCAGCGTCGTGGCCAGGACCAGGGACCACCACACGTCGACGGGTATTGCGCCGCTGAGCTCGGGTCCGGCCTTGCTAAGGGCGACGTTCAGCGGACCGCTCAGCCAGGGCCAGCTATGCGCGGTCCCCCACTCGACGAACGGATAGAGGAGGAGGACCACGGCGTAGACCAGGCTCGGTCCCCACACCAGCATCCGCAGCCAGCGGGCGTAAGAGGCCAGCGCGAGGTTGCGATGGAGCGCGAGACCGAACGTGATCAGCACGCCCGCGCTGACGGAACCGTCCAGGACACCCGTCACCAGGTGAGGCCAGGAGGTCAACGCGACGGCGCTGGACGCGTTCTCGGGGGGAGCGAAGACCGCGGCCAGCAGAGGGACCAGCACAGGGAGACTGAGGATCCGCTTTCGGGGCCAGGGCTGCCTCAGCAGGTCCAGGCTCCCTATGAGCAGAAGCACGCTGGAGACGCCCGAGATGCTGGCCTTGAAGTAAGGGGATGTCGTGAACGCGAGCCAGGAAGGGGTGCTGTCCTGGAGCTTCAGGTATCCAAGGGCATGTCCACCCGCGATCGCCGCGAACGCCCAGCCAAAGTACCGAATCCAAGGCTCATCGGCGAGGAAGCGGCGGCGCACCCAGAACAGGTTCGCGCTGAGCCCGGCGCTGAAGATCACCGAGGCTGCGCAGATCGCGTGACCGTTGCGATGGGAGGCGACCGCGAGCCAGGCGAGGTCGGAAACGAGCCGGTCCAAGATCATGTCGGTCTCCTCGGTTCGTGAGCTGGGCATGGGTCATTCGCGTTCGGCCCCGGTCGAGAGGTCGGGGCACGTCGCCGCGGGTCGGCGCGCGGAGGGCCTCGAGCGACCCTCCGCACCGAAGGCCTCAGACAAAGAGTCATCCTGGGGGGTGCGCATCGCATGGCCTCTCCTGACAGATGGCGGGTCGATGCCGGATTGAGATGCACGAACCGTGCCAGATCGCAGCTCGACACAAGATCGGCCCGTTTGCGCGAGATCGACCCCCGTGGGAGTCCTGTTTGCGGGACCCCAGTCCCACGGAGCAGACAGCGGGCTGTTGTCACAAGGTGCCTTGCTGGCGCCAATACGAGGAGTCACGACCTCACTTCAATCGGAGCTCCTCATGTCCGACAAACGCTATCGGCAAGCCAGAGCGGGAGAACATGCGCACGACGCGATCACTGCCAGCGCGACGAGCGCTCTGGTCGAGGGTGCTCAAGGCGCTCTTGGATGGGAGAACAGCGTCCAGCAGGAGCGTCTCAACGCCAGCGCCCGGTCTGGCCAGGAGCTGGGGGACGCAGGCTCGCAGCTCGCCTTCTTCCCGCCCATCTTTGTCCTCCCAGAGCAGTACCCGATTCCGCGCTGCACCAACGCCAACGACAAGTACTCGCCCCAGGAGATCTCCGCGTTGACCCTGGCCACACAGACCATGAACGCCGATCAGCTCAGCAAAGGGCAGAACGCCGTGCTCAGCACGGAGATGATGCTCAATCTCTACGACGCCGAGGACAAGCGGCGCACCTTCTGGGGAGACGATGTCGGCGAATTTTTCGGAGCCGCGAGCTCCTACGGCAATGGCCAGCTCACCGAGCCGATGATGAAGGATGTGATGACGAAGTGTGGCCCGCAGATGCAGCAGTTCATCGCGCAGTGGAACAAGGCCAACCCGAACAGCCCGATCTCGACCCCTGACCTGAAGAACTGGAAGAACCTCGCTGAGGACGAGGTCTGGGGCGCGTTCTTCACCAGCGCCGGCCTGCAGCTCAAGATCGACGCCTCAGAGAAGGAGGGGCGCTCCCAGGAGGACGCCACCCGCTTCGGCATCGGGAAGTACCATGGCGGTCAGAACATGCTGTCGGAGGTGCAGAAGAAGGTCGGAGACGAGGTGAACTGGGCTCCTGTCGGGAGCCACCTCGAGCGCGGGACCGAGGCGCAGCAGGACATGAACCAGTACATCGAGGAGGTCATGCAGCCACGGCAGCCCATCGAGTGCACCGGTGGGCCGAGCCTGGTGGCGTGAGCGCCTACAACGTCCCCTTCAGCCGCTCCAGCTCGACGATGGCCAGCGCGTAGTCCGCGCGCGCCGACTCCAGCGTCGCCCGCGCGGCGTCCAGGGCCTGGATGGCCTCCAGCACGTCCTTCTGCACGGCGCGCCCGACCTCCTGCAGCGCGCGCTCGGCGGCGAGGGTCTGCTCGGCCAGGGCGAGGTTGGCCTGGGCCAGGGCGAGCTGCGCCGACGAGGTCTCGATGGCGCGGATCTGGGCGAGCACGCTGGCGCTGAGGGTGCGGGCGTAGGCCTCGCGGTTCAGGCGGGCGGAGGTGCTGGCGGCCTCGCTGGCCATCAGCGCGCCGCGGTCCACCTTGTTGCCCAGCGGGACGGAGAGGTTGGCGCCGACGCCCCACTCGGGCAGGGCCGCGCTGGTCAGCTCGCCGAGCGCGTCCGAGAACGTGGCCTCGTAGCCGCTGACCGCGTAGCTGGCCGTCGCGTTCAGCTCCGGCATGCGCGCGTGGCGGGCGTCGCGCAGGTCGTCTGCCGCCTGCTGCTCGGCCAGGGTCAGCGCCGCCAGGGTGGGGTTGTTCTGAAGCGCCGTCTGCACCACCGCCGCCTCGTCCAGCGAGAGCGGGCTCGGCTCCGCGGGGTCGGTGGCCAGCTGGAGCTCCGTGCCGGGCTCCTGGCCGAGCAGGATCAGCAGGGCGTCATTGGCGGCGCGCTCGGCGTTCCTCGCGGTGACCAGCTCGCTCTCGGCCTGCACGACCAGCGCGTCCACCCGGAGCTGCTCGACCTGCGCCAGGGCCCCGGCCTCGACCCGGGCGCGCACGACCCGCTGCTCCTCGCGGGCGACGTCCATGCCCTGGCTCAGCACGGCCGCCTGGCGGCGGGCGGCCCAGAGGCTCCAGTAGGCGGTGGCGACGTCGGCGAGGGTCTGCTGGCGCGCGTCGGCAAGGGCGGCGTCGGCCGCGTCGCGGCTCTGGCTGGCGGTGCGCACCCCCTGGAGGTTGTAGGACATCCGCCAGCCCTGAAGCAGGGCCTGGCTGACCGAGGCCTCGAGCCGGGTGGAGACCTGACCGTCCTCGAATTCCGTGCCCAGCGTGTCGATGACGTAGCGGAAGTCGCTCTGGTCGTGCTGCCAGCCGACGTTCAGCGAGGTGCCGGTCGGCGAGAGCCAGGAGACGCCGATGGAGTCGTACAGGACGCGCGTCTCGGCCGAATATTCACCGAATTGCGCCGATCCCTCGCTGGTGGCCGAGCGTAGCCCCACCGAGCCGAGCAGGGTGGGATCGAAGACGCCGCGCGCCGCCAGCAGGGCCCCTTCCGCCGCGCGGAGGTCCGCGCCCGCCGCCAGCAGCGTCGGGTTGGCCTGAAGCGCGCGCGACAGCGCGTCCGCATAGGAGAGGGGCAGCGGTTCGGCGTGAGCGACCTGGGCCGCCAGCAGTAGGGGAATCATTCAGCGCTCCGAGCCGGTGACCGCAGGGGGCCCGCCACCCAGGCGAACCAGCGACGGCCGCTGTCCCGCATATCGTCCAGCACAGCGTACAGGTAGGGAAGGAAGAAGAGCGTGAGCAGCGTGCCGGCGATCATCCCGCCCGCGACCACCCGTCCGAGCGGCGCGTAGGGGATGCCCACCAGCGACTCGCTGCCCATGGCCATCGGCAGGATGCCGACGATGGTGGTCAGCGCGGTCATCAGGATGGGGCGCAGCCGCCGCCCGCCCGCCTCGATGAGGGCTGCCTCGCGCCCGAGCCCCTCGGCGCGGCGCTGGGTCACCTGATCCAGCAGCACGATGCCGTTGTTCACCACCACGCCCACCAGCACGATGAGCCCGATGCTGCCCATGACGTCCAGCGGCGTGCCCGTCAGGTGGAGGGTCCAGAAGACGCCGCACATCGCCATGGGGATGGTGGTGAGGATGGCCAGCGGCAGCAGGAAGCTCTCGAAGAGCACGCCCATGATCACGAACACGAAGACGAGGCTCAGCACCATCGCCAGCAGCAGCGCCTGGTCGTCCAGCTCCTGGTCGCGCTCGCGCGCGCCCCAGTCCCAGCCATAGCCCTGGGGGAAGGCCATGCTCCCCACGATGGCGCCCACCATCTCGCGCACCTCGCCCGCGCTGGCCTTCGGATCGAGCTCGATGGTCATCGGCCAGGCCGTCTGGCGGGCCTGGCGGCGGATCTCGCCGAAGCCGGGCCCGATCTCCGTGCTCACGACCGAGCGCAGCGGCGTGAGCCCAGCCTGCCCGAGGCCCACCGGCAGGTCGAGCAGGGCGCTCAGCTCGGTGCGCTCGGCGTCCTCGAAGGCGGCGCGCACGTCGATCTCCCGATCCTCCGTCACCAGCGGCGAGAGGCCGGTGCCGCGCAGGGCGAAGCCCACCGTCTGGCCCACGCGCGTCGCGTCCAGGCCGTAGCGGACGGAGGCGTCGCGGTCCAGGCGCAGGCGCACCTCCTGCTCGCCGCCGCTCTCCACGTCCGCGCGCACCGCCAGCACGCCGGGCACCGCCACGAGGCGCCGTCGCACCTCCTCGCCCAGGCTCTGCAGGGTCGTCGTGTCCTCGCCGCGCAGGGCCAGCCCGATAGACGCGTTCTGCTCGTCGCGCTCCGAGCGGCCGATGCTCAGCTCCACGCCGGGGAGGTCGGGCAGCTTCCGCTCCGCGTCCTCCAGCACGGCCTCGCGCTCGAGCGCCCCCTCGGGCGGCTCCTCGGCCAGCGTGACCCAGGTGCGCCCCCGGCTGGAGCCCTCGCCCACCCGGCTTCGGTGGACCTCGACCCCCCAGAGCGCCCGGTTCTCTTCGACGAAGGCCTCGATCTGCTCGACGATGTCCAGCTTCTCTTCGCGGCTCATCGTGCTGGGGAGCTGGTAGCGCAGGACGAAGTCGTTGAGGTTGCCCTCGGCCTGCTCTTCGCAGCTCACGCCCTGCACCGGGATGACCAGCGTGAGCATGAGCAGGGCGAACACGCCGAAGCCGGCGTCCGAGCGCCGCGTCAGCACCCACTTCAGGCTGCGCTGGTACCAGGCGGTCATGGCGCGGCTCCAGCCGGGCTCGTCCGGCAGGCGGCCCTCGCGGATGAGCGTCGTGGTCAGCGGCGTGAAGATCAACGCGACGGCCAGGCTCGCCAGCAGCGCGAAGACCACCGGCAGCCCGAGCGCGCCCATGAAGAAGGAGAGCATCGCGTCGCCGGACATGAGGATCACGGGCAGGAAGACGACAACCGATGTGAGTGTCGATAGTGTGATCGCCAGCCCGATCTCCACCGTCCCGTTGATCGCCGCCGCCCGGGGGGCCTCACCCGTCTGGCGCCGCAGGTAGATGCTCTCCACGACGACGATGGCGTTGTCCACGACCATGCCGACCGAGAGCATCAGCCCCATCAAGGAGATGATGTTCAGCGACCCGCCGGTGAAGTAGAGCACCGTGATCGTCAGCAGCGTGGCGAAGGGGATGCAGGCGGCGATGAGCGTGGTCAGGCGCAGGTCGCGCAGGAAGAAGAGCAGGATGATCACGGCGAAGAGGCCGCCGGTCAGCGCGCTGTCGAAGACGGCGTCCAGCGAGTCGCGGATCAGCTCGCCCTGGCTGAAGAAGGTGTAGAAGCTCGCGCCCTCGAGGCGCGGATCGGCCTCGAGATCGCGGAAGGCGGCCTCGACGGCCTCGGCGGTCTCGACCGTGTTGGCGCCGGACTCCTTGTAGACGGCCAGGGCCGAGCCCGCCTCGCCGTTGATGTGGTTGATCTCCTTGACCTCGTACGGGCGCAGCTCGACGTTGGCGACGTTGCCCAGGCGCACCCCGTCGCCGACGGGCAGGGCGCGCAGCTCCTCGACCCCGCCCCAGCGGGCGAGGCTGCGCACGTAGCGCACCTGCCCGCGGTCCAAGAGCCGGCCGCTGGCGAGCTGGAAATTGTCCTGGGCCAGCGTCCCGATCAGCCCGTAGATGGAGATCCGGTTGCGCACCAGCTCCTGCTGGTTCAGGTCGATGGAGACGCGCTTCGGGTTCTCGCCCCAGGCCTCGACCTTGCCCACGCCGGGGGCGCGCTCGACGCGCTTCTGGATGATCTGATTGAGGGTGAAGTACGGATCTTCCAGGGTCTCGGGCAGGGAGACCCCGGCCCAGACGATGGGCTCGTCGGACGGGTTCCAGCGCCAGATCCAGTAGCGGTCCACGTCGGTGGGCAGCTCGGCCAGCGAGCGCTCCATGCGGTCCACGACGTCGTTGTAGGCGGCGTCCATGGCCACGTCGCGCCCGAACTCGAGATCGAACCAGGCGCCGTTGCCGTCGGACTCGCTGCCCATGGACTTGAGGCCGGTCAGCGTGCTGAGCTGCTCCTCGACGGGGCGCGTGATCTGGAGCTCGGTCTCCTGGGGCGTGGCGTTTCCGTAGCTGACCCCCACCCAGAGGTTGGGGAGCACGAAGCCGTCGGGCATGGCCTGCAGCGGGATGCGCGCCCAGGCGATGGCGCCCAGCACGCAGAGCGCCAGGAAGCCCATCAGCACGGTGACGGGGCGCTGCACCGAGAGGCGGACCAGCAGCGCGATCATGCGCTGGTCTCCGGCGCCTGGCGGCGCTCCAGGGCGGCGGTCACCCGGTCGTAGACGATGGGGATGATGAGCAGGGTCAGGAAGGTGGAGCTGGTCAGGCCGCCCATGATGGTCAGCGCCAGCGGCTGCTGGATCTCGGCGCCGTCTCCCAGCCCCAGGGCCAGCGGCACGACGCCGATGATCGTCGTCAGCGCGGTGATCAGGATGGGGCGCAGCCGCAGCTTCGCCGCCGCCAGCACGGCCTCCCGGCGCGCCATGCCCTCGGCGCGCAAGCGGTTGATGCAGTCCACCAGCACGATGCCGTTGTTCACCACCACGCCCGCCAGCACGATGGCGCCGATGAGCACGACCACGCTGACCGGAGTGCCGGTCAGGTAGAGCAGCGGCGTGACGCCGAGCACGGCCAGCGGCAGCGTGATCAGCAGCACGAGCGGCTGCAGCACGCTCTCGAAGGTGGCGGCCATGACGACATAGACCAGGAAGGTGGCCAGCAGCAGCGCGAAGCCCAGGCTCTGCAGGCTGCGGCGCATCTCCGCGTCCTGGCCGGCGATCTCCCACTCGGCGCCCAGATCGACGTCGCGAAGCGCCGCGCGCGCCGCCTCGGACTGGGCCGACAGCGAGAGGCCGGCCACGTTCGCCGAGATCACCGCGGCGCGCCGCTGGTCCAGGCGGCGGATCTCGCTGGGGCCCACGCCCTCCTCGAAGGTGGCGACGGCGGAGAGCGGGATGACCGGGTTGACGTTCGGGTTGACGTTCAGGCGCGTGAGATCGGCGAGCGAGCGGCGCGCGTCCTCGTCCAGGCGGACGACCAGGTCCACGCGCCCGTCGCCGCGGGAGACGCGGCTGGCGCGCTCGCCGAGGATCTTCTCCCGCACCCGCTGGGCCGCCTCGCCCGTGCTGAGCCCGTAGCGCTGCAGCAGGTCGCGGTCGTAGCGCACGCGGACCTCGGGGTAGCCCGCCATCAGCGAGGAGCGGACGTCGGTGAGGCCGGGCAGGGCGGACAGCGCGGTCACGGCGCGGGTGGAGGCCGCGCGGAGCTGGTTCAGGTCCTGCGCATAGACGACCAGCTCGAGCGGGGTCTGAAACGAGAACAGGTTGGGGCGCGAGAGGCGGGCCTCCAGATCCTCGGCCTCGAGGTCGGCCAGGGCGGCGCGGACGGCGTCCATGGCCGCGCGCTCGCGGGCCTCGGGGTCGCCGCCGGGGCTGAGCTGCACGGAGAGGCGGGCGGTGTGCTCGCCGGCGTCGGGGCGGCTGTCGGCGCGGCGCTCGGAGCCGACCGTGGCGTGGACGGTCTCGACGTCCGCGATGGGCCGGATGCGGGCGACGGCCTCCTCGGTCAGCGCGGCGGTGCGGCCGAGCGGCGTGCCGACGGGCAGCGAGAGATCGACGATGAAGCGGCTCTGGTGCAGCTCGGGGATCAGCGCCTGCCCGAGGCCCAGGCCGAGCACGCCAGAGAGCAGGACGGCGAGGGTCACGCCGGAGAGCACGACCCCTGGCCGGGCCAGCGCGCGCCCGAGCAGCCCCTGGTAGCGCGCGGCCTGGACCTCGTACCCGGCGTTGAAGCGCTCGGCGAGGCGATCGGCCAGCCGCGCCAGCGGGCGCAGGATCAGGGCCCCGAGCGCGAACAGGCCGCGGAAGAGCAGCGCGCTCACCATCGTGGTGAGCAGCCTGAGCAGGTCCGAGGCCAGCATGAGCGGCAGGCGCGCGACCGCGTAGAGCCGGCCCAGCGTCCTGCGCCAGCCGGGGACGCCCGCCCGCCAGTCGGCGAAAAATTCTCTCATGCTCGAGAATTTCCCAGCCATCGAAATATCTGCGATCCGTCCTCGTTCGCCGGGGATCCGCGGATCGCGGGCCGCCAGCACCGGCACGAAGAGCAGGGCCACGATCAGGCTGGCGGCGATGGAGTAGACCACCGCAAGGCTGAGATCGCCGAAGACCTGCCCGGCCACGCCGTCCACGAAGGCGATGGGCAGGAAGACGCCCACGGTGGTGAACGTGCTGGCGACGACGGCGGCGGCGACCTCCCGCGTGCCGCGCTCGGCGGCCTCGATGCGGCTCATGCCCTGGTCGATATAGGTCTGGATGGACTCCAGCACGACGATGGAGTTGTCCACGATCATGCCGACGCCCAGCGCCAGCCCGCCCAGGCTCATCAGGTTCAGGCTGACGCCGCCCAGGTACATGGCGGCGAAGGCCAGCACGAGGCTGAGCGGGATGGAGGTGCTGATGATCAGCGTGGCGCGCCAGTTCCGCAGGAACAGGTAGATGATCAGGATGCTCAGCCAGGCGCCGTCGCGCAGGGCGCCGCTCAGATTGTCGAGCGCAGACTCGATGAACGCCGACTGGTCGTCCAGGATGGTCAGCTTCACGCCCTCGGGCGCCTTCAGCTTCTCCTTGAGCGCCTGGGCGACGCGCACGATGTTGGCGTCGGCGGTCTTGTAGACCTCGAGCTCCACCGCGGTCTCGCCGTCCAGCGCGCTCATCACCTCGCGCTCCTTGTGGCCGTCCACGACGGTGGCGACCTCGCGGATGGGCACGCGCACGCCGTCCGGGCGCAGGATCTCCAGGCTCGCGATCTCGTCCAGCGTGCGCACCTCGCCCAGCGTGCGCACCAGGTACTCCTGCTCGCCCTGGAAGATCGATCCGCCCGGGAGGTTGACGTTCTCCGCGCCGAGCACGGCGATGACCTGCTCCAAGGTGACGCCGCGGGCGGCGAGCCAGGCCTCCTGGGCCTCGACGCGCACCTCGCGCTCCAGCCCGCCGCGCACGCGCACGGCCGCGACGCCGTCCATGGCCTCCAGTCGGCGTTTGACGTCGTTCTCGGCGATGTGACGCAGGGTCAGCTCGCGCTCGTCGCCGCGCGGGGCCGCCTCGTTCGCGGGATCCCAGGACAGGGCGATGCGCAGGATGGGGTCCAGGCTCGGGTCATAGCGGAGGATCAGCGGGCGCTCGGCGTCCTCGGGCAGGAAGGTGGTCTGGAGGCGCTCGCGGATGTCCTGGCTGGCGCGGTCCATGTCCGAGCCCCAGGCCAGCTGGAGCACGACGTCGGCCATCCCGGCGCGCGAGCGGCTCTCGATGCGCACCAGGCCCTCGGTGGTGGCGAGCGCCTCCTCGATGGGGCGGGCGAGCTGGTTCTCCACCTCCTCGGGGGCGGCGCCGGGCAGCTCGGTGCGCACCGTGATCGTCGGGTAGCTCAGGTCCGGCATGAGCGTCAGCGGCAGGCGCTCGTAGCTGACCAGCCCGAACACCGCGGCGGCGATGGCCAGCATGATCACGGTGACGGGGCGCCGGACGAGGACCTGGAAGAAGCTCACGAGCCCTTCCCCTCTTTGTCCTTGGGGTCCTTCTTCTTCTCGGGCGGCGGGTCGGAGGGCAGGCGCACCGCCGTCCCGTCGCGCAGGCCGTCGGTGCCGACGGTGATCACCGGCTGGCCGGCCTCCAGGCCGCCGCGCACCTCGACGCGCGCCTGGTCGGAGTAGCCGATCTCCAGCCGCACCTTCTTCGCCACGCGGCGCGGGAAGGTGGGCTTCTCCTCCTCTTCTTTCTTGTCCTCGTCCTCTCCCTGGAAGAAGGCGGCGATCTGCTCGGCCAGGCCGGGGGATTCGTCCTTCTTCTCGCCCTCCTCGCCCTCCTTCGCCTCGTCTTCTTCGGGCGGGGCGTCCTCGACGCGGAAGGCGACGGGCTCGCCGTCCTCCCAGACCAGGGCCTGGCGGGGGATGGTGAGCACGCCGTCGCGGCGGTCCACCTGGATGCGGACGCGGCTGAACTGGCCGGGGCGCAGGGCGGTCTGGCCGGGATCGACGGCGATGGTGACGCGGGCGGTGCCGGTGGCGGGATCGACGACGGGGGAGACGCGCAGCACCTGACCGGTGGAGGTGGCGCTGGCGTCGTAGGCGCCCTCCAAGGTGACGGGCTGGCCGAGCTGGACGCGGGCCAGATCGCGCTCGGGGAGCTGGACGACGACGCGGAGCGCGTTCAGGTCCACGACCTGGAAGGCGCGGCGACCGCCGGCCACCTCGCCGAGACGCAGGTCGCGCAGGGCGACGACCCCGTCGAAGGGAGCCTCGATGCGGGTGAAGCCGCGGGTGCGGGTGGCCTCGCGGTAGCTGGTCTCGGCCAGCTCCAGCGCCTGCAGGGCCGCGGCGTGCTCGGCGTCGGAGAGCGCGCCCTGGCTGTGCAGGCGCTCGGCGCGGGCGGCGTCCTGGCGGATCCGGTCGAGCTCGAGGTTGGCGCGCTGGGCGGCGCCCTCCAAGGTCGGGTTGGCCAGGACGGCCAGGAGCTGGCCCTTCTTGACGACGTCGCCTTCTTCGGCCAGGAGCTGGGTGACGACGCCGTTGGCCTCGGGGACCAGGTCCGCCTGCCGCTCGCTCTCCAGGAGGCCGGTGGTGACGAGGTGATCGGACACGTCGCCGGGTCCGGCGTCGGCGGTCTCGACCAGGACGCGATCATCGACCGCCTCCTTCTCCTCGGCCCCGGGCATGCCGCCGGGCGGGCCGCCTTCGGGCATCTGACAGGCGGACAGAGCCGCGAACAAGAGGAACATCCGCCATCGGCGCATCGGGGGGCCTCGGAACAGGAGGGCAGGGAGCGGATACGCTCCACCGCGAAGGTCTATTGCACCTGGGACGGAGGTGCCGCGATGAAGCGATCTGTCAACGGTCCTCAGCCGTTCTCTGCGATCCAGCGGTCCATCTCGCGCCACTGCGCGTAGAGCCAGGCGTCGGCGGCCTCGGGCTCGCGGGGGATCTCGGCGGCGGGGACGCGCCAGAAGCGGATCTTCAGCGCGCGGTGGGCCAGCGCGCCGCGCCAGACCTCGCCCCAGTCGGCCGCGCCCTCGTAGCCGACGTGGGCGCAGAAGACGACGTCCAGGTGCGGGTTTCTTACGAGCAGGGCCAGCGGGCCGCCCGGCCGCGGGGGCAGGGTGCGCTCGAGCTGGCGGGCGCGCTCGAGCTGGCGGGTGTCGCCGCGCTCGGCGAGGCGCTCTATCAGGCGGGCGCGTTTGTGGCCGCCAAAGCGGGTCCCCTCGGGGAAGATCGTCAGGCACTCGTTCGGGCCCAGCCCCTCGGTGAGCTTGCAGATCGCCTCGATCTCTCCGGCAGGATCGCCGGCGCCGCGGCGGACGAAGACGCAGGGCAGGCGGCTGCAAACCAGATCGATGCCCGGGTCCAGGAGCAGCTCGCGCTTCAGCACGATGCGCAGCCCGAGGCCGTGGCGGGCGCCGGCGAAGGCCAGCGGCACGACGACGTCGCCGGCGCTGGCGTGGCGCACGTAGAGCAGGAAGGGGCCGCCCTGGGCCAGCACCTCGTCGCCCTCGACGCTGGCGCGCATCGAGAAAACGCGCAGGGTCCCCCGATAGAGGCGATCCGCCCAGGCCCAGGCCAGCGCGTGGTTGGCGCCCAGCCAGCGGCGACGCCCGGCCTCGAACAGGCGGAGCGGGGTCACCAGGACGCCGCCCAGGAAGCCGAGCAGGTCGTTGATCAGGAAGAGCACGAGGATCGCCAGCGCGCGGCTGGTGGCGAGGCGCCGGCTCCTGAACCCCTCGCGCAGCAGATCGAAGGTGAGGGTGAGGCCAAGCCAGAGCGGCAGCCCCAGGACGAGACCGGCCGTCACCGCGAAGAACACGGGGACCATCACCAGCCGCCGGGCGATGACCTCGGCGGGAGAGCCCGTGGGCCGCAGATCCGGGCGCGAGTAGCGTGCCTCAGGAGGGGGGGCGATCACGATGGCCTCGGCGGATGATCTCCCTCAGTATATTGAGCTGCTCAGGCTACCGGCGAGGCCGGAGGGCGCTAGAGGAAGCGCCGGAGGTCATCATGGCGAACGTGAGCGTGCTGGGGACGGGTCTGCTGGGCGCAGGCATGGTCGAGAACCTGCTGAAGAAGGGCGAGACCGTCCGCGTGTGGAACCGCAGCCAGGCGAAGCTGGCGCCGCTGGTGGAGAAGGGCGCCATCGCGGCGGAGAGCCCATCAGAGGCCGTCTCCGGCGCGGATCGCGTGCACCTGGTGTTGAGCGAGGACGCGGCGGTGGACAGCGTGCTCGAGGCCGCCCGCCCAGGGCTCGGGGCCGCGGTCCCGGTCTTCGACCACTCCACGAACCGCCCCGATCGCGTCGCCGAGCGGGTCGCCCGCCTGCGGGCGGAGGGCGTCCATTACCTGAGCGCGCCGGTGTTCATGGGCCCTGGCGACGGCCGCAACGCCACGGGGCTGATGCTCATCGCCGGCCCCACCGACGAGGTCGAGGCCGCGCGCCCGGCGCTGGAGCAGATGACCGGCCGCCTCTGGCACGTCGGCGAGCGCGCCGACCTGGCCAGCGCCTACAAGCTGTTCGGCAACGGCGTGCTGATCAGCATGAGCGGCCTGATGGGCGATCTGCTCAGCATCGGCGCCGCCCAGGGCCTCGGGCCCGAGCAGGTCGGCGCCCTCTTCGAGGTCTTCAAGCCGGGCAACGCCCTGCCCGCCTTCCTGGCCCGCGTGGCGCGCAAGGGCGAGCTGCCCGCCAGCTTCGAGCTGAGCATGGCCCGCAAGGACGTGCGCCTGATGCTGGAGTCCGCGGGCGGCCCGGACGGCCTCGTCGTCCTGCCTGCCGTCGCCGCGGCGATGGACCGCGCCCTGAGCGAGGGTCACGCCGACAAGGACTTCAGCGTCTACGCCTGGCCGCGCGGCCGGCAATAGCGCCTACTCCGAGCAGCGCAGCCAGACCTCCAGGCGGTACAGATCCTCGTCCGGCACCAGGATGCTGGGCGGCATGGTCGGGTCCTCGCTCGTCGCCACCGCCAGGATGCGCTCGCGGAAGCTCAGCGCCTCCGCCTCGGTGTCGAAGGTGACGCCTTCCGGCGCGCCGTGTCGGTTGGGCGCGTCGGCGGCGTGACAGGGCTGGCACCACTGCGTGAGCAGCGCCTCGCCGTGGCTCTCCCAGGTCACGGTCGGCGCGTCGAGACAGTAGGCGTCGGCGCTGTCGCCGCCCTTGTCTTTGCAACCCGAGAGACCCAACACAAGCAGCAGCATCATGCGAGGACGGCCGTGAGGATGGGCGCGTCGATGTCCTGGTCCAGCGGATCCAGGTCGGCGAGCGCCATGATGGTGGCGCCGATCACGTCGTTGCCGATCGCCGTGCCGCTCTCGCTCAGCTCGCCGCTGGTCGGGTCCACGCTCTTGCCGTAGGCGCCCTCGTCGAAGCCGCCCACCACCCGGTCGCCCGCGACGCCCGCGCCGATGAACAGCGCGGTGGTGTAGGGCCAGTGGTCCTTGCCGCCCGATCCGTTCTGAAAGGGCGTGCGCCCCATCTCCGACAGGACGACGATGGTGGTCTCGTCGTACAGCGTCTCGCCGACCAGGCCGGGCGTGCTGGCGAGCGTCTCCAGCAGCACGTTCAGATCGGCGAACAGGCTCTCGAAGAGGATGTTCTGGTCCGCGTCGTTGTTGGCGTGCGTGTCCCACTCCGTCGCGCTGTCGCTCATCGGGTGGGCGATGGAGACGCAGCGGGAGAGGTCGTTGACGAAGGCGCGGATGGCCAGCTCGGTCTGGCCGGAGAAGCTCGTGTCGGTGCTCAGGTCCACGCTGTCGGCCAGGGCCTCGAGCTGGCTGGCGCGGTCGAGGGCGATGGCGTAGCTCTCCAGCGCCGCCTTGCGCGAGACGGCGTCGGACGCGCTCTTTCGTCGCAGGGCGGCCTCGGCGAGGTAGCTGTCCACCAGGCGCTGGCCGCCCGCCTGCGGCAGGGTGACGGGGACGTCGCTGGTCTCCATCAGGCTGCCGGTGGCGAGGCCGGGGAGCTGGCCGCTGGTGCCGGCCCGCCCGATGTGGACGCCGTAGGGGCCGGCGAAGTTGGCGCCGCCGGCCACGAGGTAGGGGACGATGTGCTCCTCGGCGTGGGCGGCGGCGATGCGCGAGCCCCAGTCGGGGTAGGCGGCGTCCACCACCCCGGTCAACATCAGCCGCGTGGCGCTGTGGTGCGAGATGCTCGGCACGTAGACGCCGTTACAGACGGCGGTGGCGCCGCCCCAGGTCTGGAAGAACGAGAGCACGCTGGGGCGCTCGGGGTGGTCCACCAGCGGGATGTTGCCCACCAGGGTCTCGCTGGCGCTGGCCTCCATGCTGACGGCCTCGCTGCCGAACAGGGGCGCGAAGACGCGCGTGACGTCCCAGCCGCCCAGCACCTGGACGAAGAGGAAGCGGCGATCGGCGCCCGAGACCGCGCTGGCCCGCCCGCGCCGCGGCAGCAGCAGGCCGCCCGCGCCAGCGGCGAGGCTCGTGAGCACCTGTCGGCGGTTGGGTCGCATGCGGGTGAGCCTCAGTACTGCAGGAAGTCAGGGTGACGGAGCAGGGCGCTGAGCAGCAGGGCCCAGGCCTGGTCGGGCGCGCCGGTCTCGGCCTCCAGAGCGCCGTACAATTCCACCAGGGCTTGTATCTCCTCGTCGTCGGCGGCGAGGCGCCGGCTGTGGACGCGCAGCACCAGCGCGATGATCTGCGCCTCGAGCGCGTCGGTGGTCGGCGTGGCGCCGAGATCCTCCACCTCGCGGAAGAGAATCCGCTCGCCCGAGGACAGCGCCGCCTCGCGGTCTACGGCCGTGGTGCTGGCGGCCTGGGCCAGGCGCTCGACGACGAGCTGCTCGGAGGTCGAGTGGTCGGTGGCGGCCTGGGTGACGATGATGCCGTCCATGCCGCCCGCCAGCACGCGCACCCCCCAGGTGTCGTTGGCCAGCATGTCCAGCTCCTCGTAGGTCCAGCGGAAGCCGGTCAGCGCCTCGACCGCGCTGGAGAGCTGGCTGGGCGAGAGGCGGCGCACGGCCAGCGTGCCGTCCTCGTCCGGATCGTTGGAGCGGTACCAGGGATCGGCGGAGAGCGCGCGGTAGAGGCTGCGCAGCGCGAGATCACCCTGGATGAACGCCTCGCGGAAGCCGGTGAGCCGGTCGGTGTCCAGCGCCGTGGGCGCCTCGCCAAACAGGAACTGGTAGCCCTGCTTCACCGCGCAGTCCACGAAGCGGCTGTCCCCGGCGATCTGGTCGCCCAGATCGTAGAGATCGCCGCCCGGCGCGCCGTACCAGCCCGGGTCGATGCCCGTGATGTCCTGCCAGTACAGCTCGCGGTTCGGGTAGTACCAGGCGGCCTCGCTGTAGCTCTCCGGGTGCATGCGCCAGAAGCCGAAGAAGTAGGAGCCGATCGGGTCGAGCACGACGTGGCAGGAGACGCAGCCGGGATCGGTCTGGGCGCGGTCCTGCAGCTCGTCCAGCGAGGACGCGACGCTGCTGAACTCGACGGGCTGGTCGAAGCGGGCGTCGCAGACCGTCAGCCGGGCGACGGCCTCGGCGCGGCTGCGGTTGACGTTCTCGGCGGTGGACGTGTAGCGCCACCACAGGCCGTTGGTCGTGAGCACCCCGGCCCCGGGGCGGCTGTCGGTGTAGCGCGCCTTGCGCCAGCCCTCTCCCTCCTCGAGCGCCTCCAGCGGCCAGGCGGAGAGCAGCGCGTCGTTGGCCATCGTCCAGTCGGCGGTCACCACCTCGGTCCAGGGCAGGCCGTCGTCGGCCACGCGCTGCAGGATGCGCAGGGGCTCGTCGCCGACCGCGTGCGTGAAGCGGGCCTTGTAGCCCTGGTCCATGAACGTGCCGTCGCCGTCAACCCCGACGATGAACTTGTCGGCGCGCGTCTTGTAGACGTCGGCGTACCAGGAGAAGACCTGCTCGCCGAAGCCGGGGTCCTGCAGGTAGTTCTCGACAAAATCATCTAGTTTTGTCTCATCCGCCTCGACCGCGGCGATCTCGTCCTCGGTCGGGCGGCGCCCGCGCAGGTCCAGGCTCAGCCGCGCCAGGAGCTGCGGCGCCGGCATCGGCGTCGGGCCGGTCGCCTCGGGCTCGCCCTTGCAGGCAACCAGCCCCCCGCAAGACAGGAGGAGGATCGCGCCGAGGGGCGTCAGGGCTGCGCGGACGTGGGCCACCGAGCCTCCTGAGGTGGGAGTCTACCGTAGCCGGGGACGGCGGGGGGCGTCAATCGGAGCGGAGGGCTCGCGGAGGGCGTATACTCCTGGGGGTGGAGATCGCGCTTGACGAACCCCCTTCCCCGATCCGCGAAGCGCTCCCTGTCCTCGCCCTCCGGCGTCACGATGCGGTCCGTCGAGGGGCGTGGCGCCGTGCGAGGGGTGCGCGTCGCGGTCGTTAGCATGGTCGTTGTAGCCGCTCTGGGTGTGGGTGCGTGCTCGGGGGATCAGAAGGAGGGCGTGTCAGATACGAGGAATGAGCCATGCTTGGACACTGCTCAACAGGAGAGCGTCTGGCCAGGAGGCAACATTACCATCAGCGTAGAGTTGGACGCAGAGGATGATGTCGCGAATGAGAGGGCGGGGGAGATCAACGATAGGTTGTTGCTGGATCTGCGCTACTTCGCGGAAGAGCCGCTAACCTGTCTGGAAGACTATACCATGAGTCTGGGTTCGACCCATGTTGACCTGCATCGGAACATGACTGTCGCGGTACCGGTAGGCTGGACTTGTGTCTACGCCAGGACGATATTCGATCCAATCGAAGAGGATCCTGAGACAGGTGATCGGTACACGATCATCTGTGCAGATGAATCGCCGATGGAGTACGTGAGTCAGAAGGACGACATATGGATCTATCTGAATATCGCGTGCTACTACGTCGAAGTAGAAGGAGACCCAGAATGAAAACCGGAGACGCAGGCGCTACAGGTGGCTTCGATGTTCCTGCGATTCTGTCGACCGCATGGATTGGATGGTCGCTCTGTGCCTGCTCCGGCGATCCCGAAGCCCGTCGTGCACGGTCGCTCGAGTCCGCGGCCAGCGAGTGTGCGTCGGCGACGGACAGCGCAGAGAGTGCGCTTGTCTGGCCTGGGGGCCGCCTCGCCGTCAGCGTGAAGCTGGATGCCGACGACGAGGTCGCGGCTGAGCGAGCGGCGGACATCGACGACCGGCTGTCCTTGCAGCTTCGGTATTTCGCCGAGGAGCCCACCGACTGCCTGGCGGCCGACGCCGTCATCCTCGTCTCGATGCATGTCGACCTCGATCGCAACCCCTCCTTTGCGGTCCCCGTGGGCCGGACCTGTGCCTACGCCTATACGGAGGACGATCCGGTCGAAGAAGATCCCGAGACGGGGGATCGGTACCAGATCCGCTGCGCGGACACCTCTCTGCTCGTCGCGGTCGAGCCGGATGAGAACGAGTGGGCGTACATCAACGTCGCCTGCGCGCGGGTGGAGGTAGAAGAAGGGGCCGACTGAGCCCGCCCACCCGCTCACCAGGGCGCACCCTCCCAGGCGATGGCGGGCAGCAGGTCCACGCAGAGCTGCTCGCCGCTCTCCAGGGTAGCGCAGGCGGTGCAGGCCGCCGCGTCGCTGTCGTCGATCTCAAACTCCAGGTTGTACCAGTCGGCCGTCTCGGCGTCGCGGATGGAGAGCGAGAACGAGGACAGGTCGCCCGCCGTGCAGGCCTTGGAGCCGTCGATGGGCGCGAAGACGGTGAGGTCGAGGCGCGCGGTGTCGAAGCGCTCGGCGAAGCCCGTGACGTTGCCGGCGGCGGTCAGGTGCCGCATGTCTTCGGCGGGGTTGGCCTCGGCCCAGGTCCACAGGCCCGGCCGCACGCCCTCGGCCATCCAGGTGCCCTCGGCGGCGGGCCCGGTCCAGTGCGCGGGGCCGTCCATGAAGCTGAAGAAGCCGATGCGGCCGTCGTCGGCCATCCCCATGCCCTGCATCGCCGTACACGAGCAGTTGAAGTCCACCGAGCTGTCGGGGTTGTAGATGTCGGTCTGGCCGCGGATGCCGTTTCCGTTGAAGGCGTAGCCCTCGAAAGACGGGCTCGACGCCATGATCGTCGAGATGATGTCCACGGTGCCGGCGGCGAGGTCGATGCCGTCCCAGGTCCAGGTCGTCATCGGGCCCTTGTACCAGACGTCCTCGCTGCCGGCGCAGACGCCGTCCCAGTAGCGCATGTCGCCGGTGGTCTCGGCCGTGGTCTCGGTCTGTTCGGGGCACCAGGCCAGGCTGTTGCCCATCGCCTCGTAGTAGGAGCTGAGCACCGGCGCGGCGTTGATCGTGCGGAGCTGGTCGATCAGCGCCTGGACGTCCAGCGAGAGGTCGGCCGCGCTGGCCACCTCTTCCGGGGCCTGCTCCTCCCAGCTCCAGCCGCTGGGGGCGCTGTCGCCCGTGCCCTCCGCCGCGCACCCGGCCAGCAGGAGCAGGGCGCTGATCGGCGTCAGGGCTGTACGGACGTGGGCCACCGAGCCTCCTTGGGTGGGAGCGTACCGTAGCCGGGGACGGCGGGGGGCGTCAATCGGCGTGAGGGCCACGACCACGGTTCGGAGACAGGCCAGGAGCGTCACGATGAGCTCGTCGCCAGCGGTGGAGCAGGGTGAACGCGTCGCCCTGGCGGGGCGGGGTCCCCAAAATATCAGCTTGCTCTAAGAAAACATCAGGGTACTCTAACAGTGAGCGGACGAGACCGTACCCCTTCGAAACGCCCTCTGGGCCGGCATCTCACTGGCCGGGCGCTCGAGCTCCGTTCCTCGTGACGACTCTCGACTCCACGTGGGGTCCGGGAGGGTGCGCGACCAACAGCAGGGAGACCTGCACGTGAGAAACACGATGACCACCAAGAACACCACCACGTCACGCGACGACAGCGACCAGAAGGGCACGCAGCCCGCTCCGAAGGGCGAAGGCCGGGATCGCAACGAGCAGGGCCGCTTCGGGGATGGCGACGACAGCAGCCGCACCGGAACCCACACCGACAGCCGCATCGACAGCCGCACCGACAGCAACGACAAGAACAAGCGCACCTCGGGCAACGACTCCGACAAGGGCTCGCGCTCGGACAAGGACAGGTCGGACAAAGACAGGTCGGACAAGGACAAGGGCGGCGCCTCGTCTCGCGGGCGCTGACCGCTGATCCGCCCGCCGCCGAGCGCTGGGCGGGACGCGCGTCCAACCGGAATCGGTAGATCCGAGAGCTCGGTGAGCACCCCTCACCGGGCTCTCGCGGATCTGGTGACCATGCAGGTCACGGATCTGCCAACCATCCTATGAACATCAACGTACACTGGAGAATCCCCATGAGATCCAACCAGCTCAGAGAGCTCGTCCTTCAGTCCCTGGAGCACGAGAGAGGAGGTGTGCTGATCTACAAGATGGCGCTGGAGTGTGTGATCAACCCCGAGCTGCGAAAGGAGTGGGAGAAGTACCTGGAGCAGACGAAGGAGCACGTCGATGTGCTCACCGCCCTCTGCGGGGAGCTGCGGATCGACCCCAAGGAGGAGACCCCGGGTTGCATGGTGGTCCAGTATCTGGGCAAGTCCCTGGTCAGCACGATGAAGCTGGCCCTCGGCGCCGGTGATCGTGCGGCCGCCGAGCTGGTGGCCTGCGACTGCGTCACCATGGCGGAGACCAAGGACTACGCCAACTGGGGCCTGATCGGCGCCTGCGCCGCCAGCCTGAAGGGGAGGGAGGCGGAGGCGTTCAAGGCCGCCCACGAGCAGGTGGAGCCCCAGGAGGCCGAACATCTCTACCACACCGAGGGCTGGGGTCGGGAGCTGTGGCTCGACGCGCTGGGGTTGGAGGCCGTGTTGCCCCCGCCCGAAGAGGAGCGACACGTGAAGAGCGCCATCGGCGCGGCCCGCGCGGCCCAACAGAGCAAGGAGATGCGCGGGCTGTGATCGGTGTCCGACGCTCGCCTCTCGGTCGCCTGAAAAGCGGAGAGAGGCGAGCGTTGGTGGCGATCAGAGCCTGGGTCAAACCCTGGGTGGAACCATCTCGCGCGCGAAGACGCGGTGGTGCCCGAGCGCGTCCAGGAAGGACGCCAGCGTCGCGTCCCGCGGTAGGGAGATCCCCGCCGCGTGCAGCAGGGCGTCGGAGGCGCCGAGCGGCAGCATGGGCTTGCCGTGTCGGTGCTGGTCCTGGAGGAAAGCCAGGACCTGCCCGCTCGTGGCCAGCCGGCTCGCCGCCTTCTGGCCGTCGGCGATCACCAGCGCGTCCCAGAGCACGGAGGGTGTGGCCTCGATGGAGGTCTCGACGTCGATGGTCTCGCCATCGGCGCACCGGACCTGCCCCAGCTTCACGCCGAGGAAGCGAGGCACCGCGCCTTCGGCCTGGAGCGCCTCGTAGACCTGTCTCGCGGTGGCGCCGACCGCGCCGTCGGCGACCAGGACGGCCACGCGGCGGGTGCGAACGCAGGCGCGGCCCGGCCGGGCGAAGAGCGAGAGCGTAGGCGAGACCTCGATCTCGGGCCTGGGGCTCTCGATCGTGCGGGGCAGCGGCTCGGGCAGCGGCTTCAGGCCGAGCCCGTCGGCCACCGCTTGCGCCAGCTCGTCCGAGACGTTGCGAAGCTGCGCCAGCACACGGCGCCGCACGGCGCTGGACCGGACCTTGGTGAGCTCGAAACGAAAGGCGCCGATGATGTGGCGCCTCTCGACCTCGCGCTGGCTGTTCCAGAACAGGGTGGCCTGGCTGTAGTGTTCGTCGAACTTCTCGGGCTTTCCCCGGACCTTGTCGCCCTCGATGGCCTGCGGGAAGGACCGGAAGCCCCGCGCGCCGGCCTCCGTGGGGGAGCCGCCGAGCGAGCTGGGCTCGTAGGCCACGGCGCCAAGGTGGATCGCCTGACGGTGGATCCCGTCCCGCTGGTTGTTGTAGGCCGGAGCCAGGGGCGCGTTGATGGGGAGCTCGTGGAAGTTGGGACCCCCCAGGCGCGTGATCTGCGTGTCCATGTAGGAGTGGATACGCCCCGCCAGCAGGGGGTCGTTGCTGAAGTCGAGGCCGGGCACGACGTGGGCGGCGCAGAACGCCACCTGCTCGGTCTCGGCGAAGAAGTTGTCGGGGTTGCGGTTGAGCACCATGCGGCCGATGGGCCGGACCGGGACGAGCTCCTCGGGGATGAGCTTGGTCGCGTCGAGCACGTCGAAAGAGAACTGTTCAGCCTCCTCCTCGGTGAAGACCTGCACCCCCAGCTCATACTCGGGGTGATGGCCCGCCTCGATGGCCTCCCACAGGTCGCGACGGTGGAAGTCCGGATCCGCGCCGGAGATCTTGACCGCCTCGTCCCAGACCAGGGAGTGTGTGCCGGCGACGGGGTTCCAGTGGAACTTGACGAAGCGCGACGCGCCGGCGGCGTTCACGAAGCGGAAGGTGTGGACGCCGAAGCCTTGCATCATCCGATAGCTGCGGGGGATGGCTCGATCCGACATCACCCACAGCAGCATGTGCGTCGTCTCGGGCGTCAGCGAGGCGAAGTCCCAGAAGGTGTCGTGCGC
>CAZKWG010000028.1:0-21143 GCA_964556105.1 uncultured Enterobacterales bacterium
CTCCTCTGGTTCGCGCTGGTCCCAGCTCCCCAGGCCGAGGACGACGCGCTGAGCGGGGTGGGCGTCATCCACATGGCGGACGCGCTCACCCTGCCCGCGCCCGAGGACGTGTCCGACGCGCTGGTCATCTGGCCCGAGGCGTCCTTTCGTCAACAGATTCACGGCGAGGAAGGGGTACAGTCGCCTCCCGTGATGCTGGAGGCGCTCGCCCCTTATCTTGGGCGGCGACACCTCGTCAACGTGACCCTGACGCGGCCGGGGCTGCCGCAGAACGCGGCCGGGCTGACCGACACGGAGGGGCGCGTCGAGATCCTGCGCGCCAAGTCGGTGCTCACCCCCTGGGGCGAGCGGCCCTTTCGAGGCATGGCGCTGATGGGGCCGGGCTTCGAGCCGGGCGCGCTGCCGGCGCTGATGTCCTGGGGCGGTCGCGACCTGATCCTGACGATCTGCTACGAGGTCTACGGCCGCGATCTGTTCACGGCGGCCGATCCGCCCGAGGGCGGGCTGCTGGTGAACATCGCCAACGACCGGGCCTTCGGCGCGGGCGAGCTGGGCTCCAGACAGGCCATCGCCACCCTCGCGCTGCAGGCGGCCGAGACGGGCCTCCCGGCGGTGCGCGCGTCCTTGTGGGGCACGGCCGCCATCGTCTCGTCCACCGGCGCCGTCCTGACGACGAGCACACCCGGGACCACCGGCGTGCTGCGCTGGCCAGCGCTACAACCCACACTGGATCGCGTGCGCGTGCTGCACGACGCGACCGCAGAAGCCGGCTTCCCCTGCGAGCCCCCCGGGTGCGTCGCCACCCCTGTCGAGGCCGCCACCTGCCAGGAGGGCCGCTTCGACACCGTCGTGCTCTCCGGCCACTCGCTGCCGCCGGTCTACCTCGGCGAGACGGCGGAGCGGGTAGCACAGCTCGTCGCCTGCGCGGACCCCGAGCTGGTCGTGCTCGACACCTGCCTGGGCTTCTCCAGCCCGCTGCTGGAGGCGCTCGTGGCGACAGGGTACGACGGCGTCATCGTCGGCTCGCTGGATCAGGTCCCCGGCGAGGGCATGGTCTACGGGCCCGGCTTCCAGCGCGCGACGACCGCCCTCGAGCGCGCCCGCGCGGTGCAGCTTCGCTCCGGTCAGCCGCTGGAGCGGTGGGCGGCGGACCCGGTCGCGCTGGCGCGGGCCCGCGCGACCGTAGACAGTTGGGATGTCGAGACGCTGAGCAGTCACCTGCATTGGGTTCGACCCAATCTGGTCAGGGTGCCCCTCGATGTCTCCGGGGGCCTCGATGTCTCCGGGGGCACAGCGCTCTTCCTGATCCCTCCCGAGCGCTTCCAGCGCGCGGAGTGACCTCACTCGATCCGGTCAACCTGGGCGGCCTGACCGACCTGACAGGAGAGGCTGTCCGCCCCGAAGCGCAGGCAGCCGAGCTGGGTGGGGGTGTGCACCATTCGGTCCTTCGAGAACCCCTTTTCGCAGCTGACCTGAATGCGCGTGGGCGCGGCCTCCGCGAGCCCGCTCAGCGCCTGGATCCAGCCGAGCAGCATCGGCTCGGTGAGGTCGGCCAGACGCGCGTCGGCGACCAGGGCGCGCAGCAGCGCGGGCTCGCTGTCCAGGACGCGGCCGTCGAGCGCGTAGGTGCCGTCGGGGAGCGCGGCGTAGCTCAGGGGCCCGCCGCCCACGTCGACCGTCGTGCTGGCCATGTCCAGGCGCTGGTCCAGCCGCAGGGCCCGTCCGTCGGGCTGGCCGACCTCGAGCTGGACGCGGGTGGGCGCGTCCTCGGGGGTGGCGCGCAGCGCGTAGCTGGCCTGGCCGATGGCGCCCGCGTCCAGCCGCCCGCCGAGCTGCACCACGCCGTCGGCGCGCACCGTCGGCTCGGTGTCCACGCGAAGGCCCTGGCGCGGCGAGGCCGTGCGCGCGTTCGGATCGCTGGCCTTCGTGCAGACGTAGATGATGGCGGAGATCTCTCCCGCCGCCGCGGTGAAGCGCCCGCCGGTCGCGTCGTCGCTGTCGGACGGGAAGGTGCCGCACCGCGCCGCCTCCTCGGGCGTCGTGAGCGTGACGTTGAAGGCGCCGACCGGCACGTTGACGAAGGCGACCATGCTGGCGGCCTCGTTGGCTGGGAGCGTGTTGCCGAGCTTCCAGCCCGCCTCCGAGCCCGGATCCCCGATGAGGGCCGCGCCGTAGGGCACGTCCAGATCGATGGTGGCGCCGGGCATCCCGTCCAGCCAGTTGCCGTCGGTCCAGATCCCGGCGACCTCCACGATGCCGAGGGCGGGGTCGACCTCCAGACCCAGCGCGGTCGAGATGCGCTCGACGTCGGCGTGGGTGGTCAGGCCGTAGTAGATCTCCCAGTAGCCCGTCTCGCCGGACATGAAGAAACGGTGCGTCGGACGCCCGTCCGCCTCGGCGACGACCTCATAGGCGCCCTCCTCCGGGCCGCGGATCGTCGCCTTGCCGTTGCGATTGCTGATGTCCTCGTCGTCCTCGGAGGTGAGCAGGACGTCCTCGATCGCGGCGGTGTCCCCGACCTCCTCGAAGAGCAGGCTGATGCTGCCCGACGGGTGGCATCCAGGAAGCACGAGCGCGCCGACGATGACAGCAGATCGACCCATCTGTTTACTCCGGATCAGGGGGGGCTGGAGCGTGTACCGCCGAGCCTACCCATGCCCACCTGGAGGGTCAAGAGGCGTCGGCGAGGGCCAGGAGGACGCCATGTCCCGAGAGCCACGGCCAGAACACCTGATCTGCCCGGCGGCCCCAGGATGACATCGAGCTTCTTCGAGGTGGGCACCGAGAAAATTCGAGCGGGGCTGCCAGGCACGCGTGCACCGACGCCACCAGATGGAGGGGGAACAGGCCGAAGGTCGTGCGCCACCGCTGTCGCCAGTCCATAGCCCTGTCCGATCTCCCCGGTCGAGCCGTCGTGGACCGCGTACAGGGTTGGCTAGCGCTTCGTGATGTCCGACAGGTCGACCGCGATGTGGAGACGATGAGCGGCCACCTGCATTGGGTTCAGCCCAGGCTGGTCAGGGTGCCCCTCGATGTCTCCGGGGGCACAGCGCTCTTCCTGATCCCTCCCGAGCGCTTCCCGCGCGCGGAGCGAGCTCACTCGTTCCGGTCAACCTGGGCGGCCTGACCGACCTGACAGGAGAGGCTGTCCGCCCCGAAGCGCAGGCAGCCGAGCTGGGTGGGGGTGTGCACCATTCGGTCCTTCGAGAACCCCTTTTCGCAGCTGACCTGAATGCGCGTGGGCGCGGCCTCCGCGAGCCCGCTCAGCGCCTGGATCCAGCCGAGCAGCATCGGCTCGGTGAGGTCGGCCAGACGCGCGTCGGCGACCAGGGCGCGCAGCAGCGCGGGCTCGCTGTCCAGGACGCGGCCGTCGAGCGCGTAGGTGCCGTCGGGGAGCGCGGCGTAGCTCAGGGGCCCGCCGCCCACGTCGACCGTCGTGCTGGCCATGTCCAGGCGCTGGTCCAGCCGCAGGGCCCGTCCGTCGGGCTGGCCGACCTCGAGCTGGACGCGGGTGGGCGCGTCCTCGGGGGTGGCGCGCAGCGCGTAGCTGGCCTGGCCGATGGCGCCCGCGTCCAGCCGCCCGCCGAGCTGCACCACGCCGTCGGCGCGCACCGTCGGCTCGGTGTCCACGCGAAGGCCCTGGCGCGGCGAGGCCGTGCGCGCGTTCGGATCGCTGGCCTTCGTGCAGACGTAGATGATGGCGGAGATCTCTCCCGCCGCCGCGGTGAAGCGCCCGCCGGTCGCGTCGTCGCTGTCGGACGGGAAGGTGCCGCACCGCGCCGCCTCCTCGGGCGTCGTGAGCGTGACGTTGAAGGCGCCGACCGGCACGTTGACGAAGGCGACCATGCTGGCGGCCTCGTTGGCTGGGAGCGTGTTGCCGAGCTTCCAGCCCGCCTCCGAGCCCGGATCCCCGATGAGGGCCGCGCCGTAGGGCACGTCCAGATCGATGGTGGCGCCGGGCATCCCGTCCAGCCAGTTGCCGTCGGTCCAGATCCCGGCGACCTCCACGATGCCGAGGGCGGGGTCGACCTCCAGACCCAGCGCGGTCGAGATGCGCTCGACGTCGGCGTGGGTGGTCAGGCCGTAGTAGATCTCCCAGTAGCCCGTCTCGCCGGACATGAAGAAACGGTGCGTCGGACGCCCGTCCGCCTCGGCGACGACCTCATAGGCGCCCTCCTCCGGGCCGCGGATCGTCGCCTTGCCGTTGCGATTGCTGATGTCCTCGTCGTCCTCGGAGGTGAGCAGGACGTCCTCGATCGCGGCGGTGTCCCCGACCTCCTCGAAGAGCAGGCTGATGCTGCCCGACGGGTGGCATCCAGGAAGCACGAGCGCGCCGACGATGACAGCAGATCGACCCATCTGTTTACTCCGGATCAGGGGGGGCTGGAGCGTGTACCGCCGAGCCTACCCATGCCCACCTGGAGGGTCAAGAGGCGTCGGCGAGGGCCAGGAGGACGCCATGTCCCGAGAGCCACGGCCAGAACACCTGATCTGCCCGGCGGCCCCAGGATGACATCGAACTTCTTCGAGGTGGGCACCGAGAAAATTCGAGCGGGGCTGTCAGGCACGCGTGCACCCCCTACACTGTCCGCGCGTCCCTCAGCGCCTCGTAACCCCAGGAGACCCCATGTCCCGACTGCCCCCCCTCGCGGTATGCGCGATCCTCTGGACCGCCACCGCCTGCACCGACGCCACCAAAGAGACCGGCGAGACCGGCGATACCGGCGACACCGGCGACACCGGCGCCCCCAGCGGCCGCGGCCTGCCCGAGGGCAGCTCGGCCTGGACGGGGACCATGGAGGTCGGCGGCTTCAACTTCCTGTTGGACCTGAGCCTGGAGAACAGCGGCGGCGACCTCGTGGCCATCGCCACCTTCTCCGATGATCCGGAGAACCCCTCCGGGCTGGGAAGCGCGACCTACCAGCTCACCGGCACCCACGAGCCCGTGAGCGGCCTGGTCGCCCTGGCGCCCGACGACTGGGTGGGCGAGGCGCGCGACGATCTGGAGCTGCTGGGCGCGACCGCGACCTTCGACCCAGAGAGCCAGACCCTGGAGGGCATGATCGTCGATTACGCCTCGGGCGGGGACAACAGCCTCGTGGGCGGGCCGCTCGTCGCGACGCTGGAGAGCGGCGACGGCGCGCCGACCGTCGAGGGCGATCGCGGCCGCGCGCTGGCGGCGGGTAGCCACAGCTTCTCGGGCAACCTGCAGTGCACCAGCTCCGTGCGCGAGACCGAAGGCACCCTGGACTATGACGGCCAGGGCGCCATCACGGGCACGCTGATCGTCGGGGACACCAGCGTGTCCACCCCGCTCGGGACCTTCGAGTTCACCGCCGTGCACAACCCCACCACGGGCGGCCTCACGCTGGTGCCGGGCCTGTGGGTGGACCCGGATCACACCACCGTGACCTTCTTCGTCGACGGCGCGTACGACCCGAGCACGAGCGTCTTCGCGGGCGACCAGCGCACCAACGGCAACCACTGCCCGGACGACACCTGGAATGTCGTCATCGACTGAGCAGCGCCTCCGAGAGGCCCCGCCAAGGTGACGTGGCCCGCGGCCGAGACGCGATACGCTGCTCGTCCGAGGTGCCCATGACGACGACCCCCCACTGGTCTGAGCGCGTTCCTGCTGACGAGCCCGCACGCCTGGAGCGGCTCGCCGCTCAGCTCCGCACGATCCAACGAACGCGCGCCGCGGGGGGCCAGGCCCTGCGCGGCCTGCACGCCAAGGCCAACGCCGTCGCCCGCGCCCGCTTCAGCACGGTCGCCGACCTGCCCGCCTGGGCGGCCGTCGGGATCTTCGCCGCGCCCACGAGCTTGCCCGCGCTGGTGCGCTTCTCCAACGGGAGCGGCGGGCAAGCGCACGATCGCGTACCCGACGTGCGCGGCGTCGCCGTGAAGATCCTGGACGTTCCTGGCAAAAAGCTGATTCCAGGGATGGAGGACGCGCGCACCCAGGACCTCCTCGCCATCCTCACCCCCGCCATCCCCTTCGCCACGCCCGAGGCCTTCGTGGGGGTCGTGCGCGCGGCCTCCGGCCCCAAGGCCCTGGCCCTTCCCCGGATGATCGGCGCGCTGGGCCTGTTCCGCTTTCTGCCCGTGCTGAAGCAGCTCCAGGCCGGGATGAAGCGTCCGACGCCGCCTCTGGCGGAGGCGACATACTACTCGGCGCTGCCCATCCGCTGGGGCGAGGCGGCCGTGAAGTTCGCGCTGGTGCCGCTGCCCTCCCTCGCCCCGAACGCGCTGGCGACCCGGGATGACCCCGATCACCTGGGCAACGAGCTGGCCGCGCGGCTGATGAGCGGCCCGCTCCGCTGGGATCTGCGGATCCAGCCCTTCGTGAGCGAGGCCACGACGCCCATCGAGGATCCTACCGTCGTCTGGGATCCCGCTATCTCCCCCTGGCTCACCGTGGGGCGCCTCGAGCTGCCGCAGCAGGACCTGCGCTCGCCGGAGGCGGTGGAGCGCGCGCGCCGGGTGGATCGCCTCTCCTTCGATCCCTGGCACGCGCCGGTGGCGTTCCGCCCGCTCGGCGCGATGATGCGCGCCCGCGCCGTCGCCTACCGCGAGAGCGTGCTGGAGCGCGGGACGGACCCCGAGCCCGAGGGGCACGAGGCCTGGCTCACGAATGGATAATGGATAAGGTCTGACCCCAGCTCAGACCCCAGGCTCGACCTTGAGCGGCGTCACGAGGTAGCGGCGGCCGTTCGCGGCGGGCGCGGGGAGGCGGCCGGCGTCGATGTTGACCTGGATGCTGGGCAGCAGCAGGCGCGGGGCGGCGAGGGTGCGATCGCGGGCGGTGCGGAAGGCCACGAAGTCCTCGCGCGCGGTCTCGGCCTTGAGCTGGACGTTCTCGGCGCGGCTCTGGCCGATGGTGCTCTCCCAGGCGACGGCGCGGCCGCCGGGCTGGTAGTCGTGCCCGACGAAGACGCGCGTCTCCGGGGGCAGGGCGTAGAGCTTGTCGTGGACGGAGCCGTAGAGGGTCTCGGCACTGCCGCCGGGGAAGTCGCAGCGGCCGACGCCGTAGTCGGGCATGAACAGGGCGTCCCCGGTGAAGACGGCGTCGCCGACGTGGTAGCTCATGCAGGCGGGCGTGTGGCCAGGGGTGTGGATGGCGTGGACGCGCAGCGAGCCGGCCTGCACGGTCTCGCCGTCGCTGACCAGGCGATCGAACTGGCTGCCGTCGCGCGGCACCTCGGGCCCCAGGTTGAAGAGCGGGGCGAAGGTGGCCTGCACCGCCGTGATCTGCGCGCCGATGGCGACGGGCACGCCGAGGCGCTCCTTCAAGACGGCGGCGCCGCTCAGGTGGTCGGCGTGGGCGTGGGTCTCCAGCACCATGCGCGCGACCAGGCCGCGCTCCGTGAGGAAGGCCAGGACCTCGTCCACCGACGCGCGCCAGACGCGCCCGTTGGCGGGATCGTAGTCGAGCACAGGGTCGATGATGATCGCGTCCAGGGTGCTGGGATCCCAGACGACATAGGTGAGGGTCCAGGTGCGGGCGTCGAAGAAGCTCTTGATCTCGATGGCGGACGTCATGGTGGTTCTCTCCTGCCTGCCCTGTAGAGCCCGCGACGCAGGAAAGTGTGACAGCGCATGCGGCGCCGACGGCGTGGCGATAGAATCGCCGCCGTGAAGCACGCCCCGTCGGAAGCCCTGAGCTGTGATCCCGCCCGGATGGCCGAGCTGGCGCGTTCGGGCGACATGCGCGCGCTGGACACGCTCACCCGCTGCCAGGGCGAGCGATTGCTGGCGATTGGAAGGCGCTATTGCCGCTCCGAAGAGGAGGCCCGCGACGCCGTCCAGGACGCGCTGCTCTCCGCCGCCACCCACCTCCAGGACTTTCGGGGCGACGGCCCGCTGGAGGGCTGGGTCGTCCGCATGGTCGCGCGGGCCTGCGGGCGGGCGCGCCGCGGGCGGAAGAACGACCCGGCCCTGCACGCGAGCGAGGTCGAGCTGCCCTCCGACACCCTGAGCCCGGATGAGCAGGCCCACCTCGCCGCCCTGAGCCGCGCGCTGGGCGAGGCCCTGCTCGCGCTGGGACCCGTAGACCGCGCCGTGCTGATCCTCGCCGAGGCCGAGGGCTGGACGGGGCCGCAGATCGCGACCGAGCTGGACACCACGCCGGACGCCGTGCGCGCCCGCCTGAGCCGCGCCCGCAGAAAGGTGCGCGTCGCCCTCGAGGAGCTGCGCCCTTGAGCGAAGATCGGCGCTTGTTGTGGACGGTCTTCGTCGCCGCCGGCGCGGTGATCGGGCTGGAGATCATCTCGTTCCAGGCCCTGTGCGTGGTCAACGACTACCTGGCGGCGACGCAGGTGATCGCCGTGGCCCTGCTCGGGCTCTCCCTGGGCGGTATCGCCGCCTGGTTCATCCCGGACGCGCGGCGCGGCGTGGCGGTGGCCTCCGCCCTGCTGCCGGTGACGATCCTGGCCAGCTTCCTGGCCATCGCGCGGCTGAACCCCTGGCCCATCCCCATGCTGGGCGTGCTGGCCACCCCCTACGCGCTCACGGCGATCCTCCTCTCGCTGGTCTTCCGCAAGCTCCCGCCCAGCCGTGTCTACGCCTGGGATCTGGTGGGCGCGGCGACGGGCGCGGTGGTGGTCGTCGCCGGGGTGCCCTGGCTGCGCGAGGAGGGCGGCTTCCTGCTGCTGGCCACGCTGGCCGTCCTCCCGCCGGCGCTCAGCGCGTCGCGCCGGATCTACCGCCTGATCCCGGCGATCATGGCCGCCCTGCTCGGCGTGCAGATCGCCCTCTCGCCCATCAACCTGCTCGAGATCGCCACGGCCGACAAGGCCCTGTTCGGCGACAAGGCCTTCCTCTACAAAAACAAGGAAGGAGGACCGCTCTTCGAGGTCTACCACAGCCGCGGCAGCCTGATCGAGCGCATCGACATCGTCCGCCGCACGGACGGCACGAAGCGTTGGGTCTCTGTGTACAATGGGCGCACGGTGGACGTGATCAGCGGCGGCAAGGTGGAGAAAGGGGGGCTGGACAACCGCCTGCCCACCCGCCTGCGCTGGGGCCAGGACCCCGACACCCTGCTGGTCGGCCCCTCGGGACAGGGGCTGACCAAGGGCGTGCGGATGATGGGCGACGGCCACATCGACGCCGTCGAGCTCAACGGCGCCATCGCCCACCTGATGACCAACGAGATGTACGAGCGCTCGGGCCGCGCCTACGACGAGATGACGCTGACCATCGGCGATGTCCGCACCTTCCTGGCGCGCACCGACCGCAGGTACGACTTCATCACGATGCTGGACACCCACCGCATCTACAGCGAGCGCCACTACGGCCCGCCGGAGTTCATCCACACCCTGGAGGCGATGCGCAGCTACCTGGACCACCTGAAGCCCGACGGGCTGGTGCTCTTCGAGGAGCGCACGGTGGACCGCGTCGCCGAGCTGGGCTTCATCCGCTTCCTGGAGACGATGAAGGCCGCTCTGCGCGAGCGTGGGGTGGAGGATCCCGCCCGACACATCGTCGTCTGGGAGCTCTGGCACCACTGCTCGAAGGCGAAGGTGCTGTCTACACCGACGCGCTGCAACCCCAAGGAGCAGTTCACTTTTTTGCTGGTCAAGGCCTCGCCCTACACCGTCGCCGAGCAAAACTCCCTGTTGGAGTGGCAGGGGATGTTGGACGCCCGCCAGCAGGGCAAAGACAAATACAACGGGATCGTCTTTCGACACCTGCCCGACCACCCCACCGAGGATCGACTCTCCCTGGCGGCGCGCGCGCCGGAGGGGCAGCCCAGCGTAGACCCGGCCGAGGCGGATCTGAGCGTGATCACCGACGACAAGCCCTTCCCGTTCGACGTGCTGCACGATCGGGGCCCTCTCTACGAGCTGGTGGAGCGCGTGGTCGGCCTGGCCTGCGCCTTCGTCCTGCTCCCGGCGATCCTCGTCTTTCGTGGGCGCCGCGACGAGCCGGCCGCGGCGGGCGGGCGGGCGCTCGGGCTCGCGCTGGTGCCCTGGTACGCCCTGGTCGGGGTCGGCTACCTGGGCGTCGAGGTGCTGTTGATGCAGCGCCTGGCCATCTGGCTGGCCTCGCCGACGTGGTCGCTGGCGGTGGTGCTGCCCACGATGCTCTGCGCGAGCGGGCTGGCGGGCGCGCTGGCGCCGCGGCTGTCCAAAGGCGCGGTGTTGGGAGCCATGGCGGCCGTCGTCGCCGCGGTGGGCCTGGCGGCGCTCGCCTTGCCCGCCGTCATCGACGCCACCATGTCCCTGCCCTGGGCGGGGCGCGTGGGGCTGGCGGTGTTGGGTGTGGGCGCGCTGGCGGCGCTGATGGGCCTGCCCTTCCCCTGGGTGACGACGGTCGTGCAGAGACGGCTGGGCGAACGGTACACCGGGCTCTTCTTCGCCATCAACGGCGCGGCCGGGGCCATCGTCACGCCGCTCACCCTGCTGGCCACGATGGTCTACGGCTTCGAGCTGTCCTGGCTCCTGGCGGGCGGGGTCTACGCCGCCAGCCTGCTCCTGCTCGCCCTGGCGCCGACGGGCGGGACCGCCGCCGGCGACGCGGGGTGATCGCCCTGCTCCTGTTCGGGGCCTGCGCCAGCGCGCCCGCTCCCGAGGCCGGTCCCCGTGTCTACGCCATCGCCTACGGCCGCTCGGCGCGCTTCTCCGAGCGGGCGATGATCGGTGACGCGCCCCCGAACGTCCGCGTCCCGGCGAGCTGGATGGCCTGGGTGATCGTGGACGGCGAGACCGTGGTGCTGGTGGACACGGGCGCCAGCGACCCGGAGATGCGGAGGCGCTTCGGGATCACCGATCATCGCCCGATCTCGAAGGGTCTGGCCGAGCTGGATCTAAAAGTGACAGACGTAGACGAGCTGGTCCTCACGCACCCGCACTGGGACCACGTCGGCGACCTGGCCGACTTCCCCACGGCCCGCGTCTGGGCGCAGCAGGCGGCCCTGGACTGGGCGCGACAGCGGGTCTCGGACGGTCAGGAGCACGGCGGCGTGCGCCCCCAGGACGTGGCGGCGCTGGACGCCCTCGGCCCCCGCCTGCAGGTGCTGCGCGGGGACGCGCCGGTCACCTCCAAGGTCCGGGTCCACGCGGCTGGCGGCCACACCCCGGGCGCGCAGTGGGTGGAGGTGGACGCCGCCGTCGGCACGGTCGCCCTGGCCTCGGATCTGGCCTATCTCTATCGAAACGTCGAGACGGCCACCCCGCCCGGCGGGAGCCTGGACCCCGCGGCGGACCAGGCGGCGGTCGCCGAGATGTTGCGTCGCGCCGGCAGCGTCGCGCGCGTGGTGCCTGGTCACGACCCGGCGGTGTTCACCCGTCTGCACGCCGTGGCGGAGGGGGTGGTCGAGGTGCGGTGAGCGGGGCGACGACGGGCGAGCAGGCTGAACAGGGCGAGGGTGAGGCCGGCGCCACCGCCCGCCCCGCCGAGCGAGGCGCAGCCGAGACGCGCGCGCAACGTTGACTCACTCGTGTCCGCGTCGCCCTCCTCGGGCGCACAGTCGCCGCTCAGGCACAGCTCGTAGGCCCCAGCGTCGGGCTCGGCTCGCCAGTCTCCGTCGCCGTCGACCGTCCGGTCCTGGCCGTCCATGTCTGTACTGTAGCGCGTGTAGCCCTCGGCGCCCGCGTCGATGCCCGCTGAGCCCGCGACCAGACGGAGGTCGTCGTTCGTCCAGTCGCCGTCATCCGTCCAGGCGACGAAGGTGGGCTCGGCCTCGAGGTTGTCGGACTCGGTGTAGTCGTAGTCCTCGACGATGATCTGCTCGCCCTCGTCCACCCGCGCCGTGGTCGTCGGGGCGTAGACGTTGTTCAGCACCTCGGTGCTGGCGCCAGAATAGTCGCCCAGGCTGAGGTCCCAGCGGACGAGCCCGCCGGCAAACAGATTGTTCACGATGGAGGTCTGATAGGCGTGATCGGGCGAGAAGCCGTATGTGTTCCAGCCGATGGAGATCGCGCCCATCTCCGAGGTCCCGACGAAGGTGTTGTTCACGATCGTGATCTCGTTGAAGCCACCGTTGGTTTGCTGCCGAAAGTACACGCCGCGCTCATTGTTGATGAAGACCGAGCTCTCGACGTGGAGCACGTCGATGTGCTCAGTGGTGAAGATGGCCGCTTCGGTGTTGTCGGTGAACAGCGTGTTGACGATGCTGGTGCGAGAGGGGCTCCCATAGACGGCGCCACGGGCCAGAAGCACGCCGCTGAAGTTCCGAATGAACGCACAGTCGGCTATCGTCGCGACACCATCCACGGCGACCCCGTACCGATAGGTTGAATCGGAGAGGTAGTTTCGAAAACCGATCCCTCTGACCGTCACGCCATCCGTGGTGATCGCCAGGCCCGAGGCGAGCTCCTCCTCCGAACCCAGCGCGCCGTCGAAGATCGTGCGCTCCCAACCTGCCCCTTCGATGGTGACGCCAGGAGCGGAGATCTGTATGTTGTACGCTGCATATGTCCCCGCCGCGATCGAGAGCGTGTCCCCTTCCGACAGCAACGCGACACCCTCCGCGATCGTCGTGGCGTCGCCCCCTCCGGCAGGATCGACAGTAAACGTCGCAGCTTCGGCGAGTGAGAGAAGGGTCAGGATCAGCATGATGGGCTCCTTGGACAGCGCAGCGCGCCGTCTCCTGAGTCTACCCGCTCCCCTGCGAGCTGGCACACGCTCTTGCGCTCGCTCCAGGGCAGCCCACCCTCCAGCCAGCGCCCTCGCCAGAGGTTATGCATCCGCCCTCGAGGAGCAGCATGTCCTCTCTCATCCCCCCGTTCCCTCCCCCGCCCGCTCCGGCCCGCCCGTCCTCGGGCCTCGGGCTGCGATCCGTTCTGCTCTCCACCCTGCTCTCCGCCCTGCTCAGCCTGGCGCCCACGCCGAGCCGCGCCGCCGAGACCGACCAGCTCTCTGGGCGGCTCTACGACGCGCCGGACTCCTCGGCCATCGTCAACGCCTACGTCAACCAGCGGCTGGAGGAGGCCCGCGCGCGCACCGAGCGTCGCATGCAGCCCGACTGGACCGATGACAAGCTGGCGCGCGTGCTGCGCCGACAGCTCTACCGGGAATTCCCCTTCGACGCCCGGCACTTCGGCACGCCGATGGAGACGTGGATGTCGCACGAGCTGGCCTTCCAGGGCTACGCCGTCGAGACGCGCGGCCCCGGCACCGGCTGGCGATTCTCCATCTACGACGAGTACCGCGCCGCCTTCCGCATGCGCTGGCGCGACGACTTCCCGATGGCCTCGATCGTCTTCTTCGGCTCCAGCCTCTTCCTGGACACCCTGGTCGCGCCGACCTTCATCACCAATGACATCCGCTATGGCTCGGACAAGTGGAGCCACTTCTTCCGCCTGGGCTATCGTTACTACACCCACAGCGAGGACGGGACCAATGTTGCGCGGGCGCTGGCCTACGGCATGAAGACCGAGCGGGGCACGGTCGGCTATCGCACCAGCGGCGCGGTGAGCTACGCCGATCTGGCGAGCAACCACGCCGGCTACCTGTTCTTCGCCACGCTGCTTCAGGGCGAGCGACCCTACTTTCTGCGCGAGGGCGAGCGCCTGACCCAGATCCGCCCCTTCCAGGCCGAAGACTGGGTCGCGGAGAGCTGGGACGAGTACCTGAACCCCAACGTCTACCGGCCCCACACGCTCGCGGTGATCGATCTGCACCTGACGAAGCACCAGCCGCTGATCTGCGCCGAGTACGCGCTGTGGCGCGACACCCGCGGCGGCCCGCGCGCGCCGTTGCAGCCGATCTCCGAGTACGTGAACCCAGACGATGTCTGGCCGCAGGTCGATCCCTGGCGCCTGGACGAGCGCTGCGGAGGCGAGTGAGCGGGTCGGCTCAGGAGAGGAGAGGGCGGAGCACCTTGTAGAGGTTGCCCGCGTGCAAGGCCGAGGTCGCCACCAGCCAGTCCAGGCGCTCGGGCGAATCGTCCAGGCGCGCCGGGAGATAGAAGGCGACCCGCGAGGCGACGCGGTCCTCCAGCGGCTCCCAGGTCAGCGCGAGGTCCAGGCTCCCCTCGATCCTCGCCCGATGTCCGTGCAGCTCCCGATACAGCGCCTTGGTCTGCGCCTGGCCGCCCGCGCTGAGGTAGGCCTCGATCCGAAGCTGCGCGCTCCGGGCGAACGAGACGGCCACCACACCCACATGCTGTCCCCTGGCGTTCAGCGAGAACAGCGCGTGACTGCTCTTCCCGTTGGGGGAGGCGAAGGGCTCCAGGCCAGGGTGCTGGCGCCGCACCTCCGCGATGACGCGGTTGAAGAAGGCGATGTAGGCCGCGGAGCGTCCCTCGACGCGAGCGAAGGTGACCTGCTCCTTGGTGACGTTGAGCGCCGCGACCTTCCAGCCGGACTCCAGCCAGGCCCGCGCGTGGACGTGCCGCTCCGCGTTGTTGGCCCACCACGGCCTGTGCCGACGCGCCGAGAGCGGCAGCTTCGCGCCCAACACAGCCTCGACGCCCGCGAAGGTCATGGTGGTCGTCTCTACATGGTCGGCTACCTGAGCGAGATACGCTTGGAGCGGCGCATAGCGGGAGCCCGCTCGGGGCGACGAGACCTCCTCCTGGGCCTCCAACGCAGGGGCGGGCGCCAGCAACGCCTCCCGCAACCCAACACAGAACGCCTCCACCGTCGGATAGCGTGCGTCCACCTTGATGGCCGTCCCTCTCGTCAGCACGCTGCGCAGCGCCTCGGTACAGTCCAGGCTCTGAAGAAAGGCCTCCCGCTCGTAGAGCGCCTCGGCCGGGATGTCCGCGCCGTGGACACAGAACACCGCCGTCATGGCCAACGAGAACACGTCCGCGCGCGGGTCCGCTGTGTTGGCCGAGCGCATGGCCTCCGGCGCCGCGTAGAGGAAGGTGCCCAGCGCGCCGCTGCGGGTGCCGCCCGTCGTGTCCGCCGCCTTCACCAGATCGAAGTCGGTGAGCGTGGCGCGACCGCGCGGGTCCAGCAGGATGTTCTGCGGCTTGACGTCGCGGTGGATGACCTGGCGGGCGTGGGCGAAGCTCAGGGCCGCGCCGACCTCGAGGACGGCGGCCAGGGCCTGCTCCCGGTCCAGGCGCCCGGCGCGGACGGCCTGGCAGAGATCGCCGCCGGCCAGCCGCTCCATGACGAAGTAGTGGTGGCCCTCGTCCTCGCGCCGCGGGTCGAGCACGCGCACCACGCCCTCGTGGTGGAGGTCGGCCATCAGGCGCGCGCCGCGGAAGAAGCGGTCGCGGCGATCGGCGTCGTGGGCATGCTGGGCGTGGAGCACCTTCAAGGCCACGGATCGGCGAAGCTCGCGGTCCCAGGCGGCCCAGACGGTGGCGAAGCCGCCGTGCCCCAGGCGCTCGGTCAGGCGGTAGCGGCCGGCGCCCAGCAGGTCGCCCACGACCAGGGCGGGGCCCGCGCGGAGGAGGCGCCGGATCTCCAGGATCTCCGCGCGGATCGGGGCCTCGTCCTCGCCACGCTCTCCCGCGGCCTGCAGGCGGGAGAAGGCGTCCTGCAGGCGCGCCGACAGCGCGCTCACCTCAGGGCTGGCGCCGACCAGCTCGGACGCCGACGGACAGGACAGCTCATCGAGCTCTACGCCATTTTTTTCCGCCAGCGCGCGGATCGTCTCCGCCTGCGCGGGCAGGAGCTCCAGGAGGGCGACCCAGGCGCCTGGCTCCCGCTCCCACTTGAGCGCCGTCGCCGCCGTCTGAACGCGCGCCCGCCCGGTCATCGCCTCCAGCCGCGCGCTCAGGGCGTGGCCCTGGCTGGTGCGCTCGGCCCAGGAGAGCAGGGCGTCGGGCGTCAGGACGCCGAGCAGCTTCGCGAGCGCTTCATCGAAGGTCATCGGGCCCCAGGGTTCGAGCGCTGAAGATAAGGCGCGGCGCGCGACCCCCGCAAGCAGCCAGCCCCATCAGGGCAGCCAGAGCCTCCAGATCAGCAGGCCGCCTCGGACGTCGGGGGCGGCGTCCGAGGCGGGCGCGCCGACGGCGATATCGGCGGCGCCGTCCCCGTCCCAGTCTCCCGTCAGGACGAGCGCGCTGCCCGCGCGTTGGCCGGCGCTCGCCCCGTCCATGCGCGCCGCGGCGTCACGCTCGACCACGAGCGCGCCCGAGGCCCCGCCCGCGAGGACCCAGGTCGCGCCGGCGTCGCTGGCCATGGCGTCCTCGCCGGGAGCGCCCAGCGCGATCTCGCCGAGCCCGTCGCCGTCCAGATCTCCCAGGCCGACCATCGCCGCGCCCAGCCCGGCCCCGGCCCGCGTGGTGGCGATCTGCGCCGCGGCGAGGTCCAGGTCCAGCGCGCCAGAGGCCGCCGGGCCGCCCGCGAGCAGCCAGACCTCCCCGCCCTCGCCAGCGTCCGGGGCCGCCAGCAGCAGATCCTGCAGGCCGTCGCCGTCCACGTCGCCCGCGTCGGCGAGGCTCGCCCCCAGGCGCCCGTCCCCGTCCGCGCCCAGCCAGCGCGCGTCCGCGTCGGAGAGCGCCAGCGCGCCGCTCGGCGGGTCGAGCACCAGCCAGACGGCCCCCACCCGCGCCTCCCCGTCCAGGGCGAGCGGCCCGCCGATCAGGGCGTCCTCGAGCCCGTCGCCGTCCACGTCGATCCCACCCAGCACGGCCTCGCCCGCGCGATCGCCGGCGGCCTCGCCATAAAGGAAGGTGTCGGCCCAGGACAGATCGTAGGCGCCCGTCGTGGGGCCGGTGACGAGGAAGGCCGCGCCAGCGGCATCGCCAGCGTCCGGCGCGCCGACCAGGAGGTCTCCGAAGCCGTCCTCGTCCAGGTCGCCCGCGCCGCTGAGGGCCGCGCCCGCGCCGTCCCCCGTGTAGCGCCCCGTCCACCAGCCGTCGCTGTCGGCGAGGTTCTCCGTGCCGTAATCGAAGGCCAGCACGGTGTGGAAGGCGCCCGCGCCCTCCAGGCCGGCGTCGCTGCCCGGGGCGCCGACGATCAGGTCCAGCGCGCCGTCGCCGTCTACATCGGCCGTCGCCAGGGCCGCGCCGGCGCGATCCCCGCTGTCCGCGCCCTCGAGCTGCCAGAGGGCGTGGCTCAGCACCGCCTCGTCCTCCTCCGCCGAGCGCAGCACGGCGATCAACCCCGCGTCCTCGTCGGCGCCGTCGTCGCGTGGCGCGGAGATTACTAGTTCATCTAGTCCGTCCCCGTCCAGATCGCCGAGGCGGGCCAGGGCCGCGCCGGCGTGATCGCCCTCGTCGCGCGTCTCGACAGAATACAGCGTCTCGCAAGGGTCCGTCTCGCCGTCACAGTCTTCGTCCAGACCGCTGCCGCAGACCTCCACCTCGGATGGCGCCCGATCGGCGTCGCTGTCGTCACAGTCCTCGCCCCAGCCCTCGGCCAGCGCGCCGTCACCGTCCGCGTCGTAGTCCGAGCCCGCGTCGCAGTCCTGGTCGATCCCGTCGTACCAGGTCTCCGGCGCCTCGGGGCTCACCGCGGCGTCGCCGTCGTCGCAGTCGCCAGGCGCGCTCACCGCGCCGTCCAGCGCCGCGCAGGCCTCGCCCAGGGCCGCGTCGCCGTAGCCGTCGCCGTCCGCGTCCGTGTACCAGGCGATGGCCACGCCGTCCTCGTCCACCGCGCCGTCGCAGTCCTCGTCCACGCCATCGCCGCAGGTCTCGGCGGCCGCAGGGTGGACGCTCGGGTCGGCGTCGTCACAGTCGTCCGCGTCGGCGGTGTAGCCCACCGGCACGACACAGGCGGTGGTGGGGACGGCGGCGTCCCCGTGCCCGTCCTGGTCGGCGTCGCGGTACCAGAACTCGGGGTTCCAGGCGGTGTCCGCGTCGTTGACCAGGCCGTCGCAGTCCTCGTCGATCTCGCCCTCGTCACACAGCTCGAGCGCCACGGGGCTGCGCTCAGGATCCGCGTCGTCACAGTCGGTGGCGCTCTCGACATAACCCTCGGGCGCCTCGCAGGCGGGCTCGGGCGCGTAAGGGTTTCCGAAGCCGTCTCCGTCCTGGTCGGCGTACCAGAGGGGCGCGTCGACCGCCTCGGGCTCGTCGGCGGCGCCGTCGCAGTCGTTGTCGATGCCGTCGCAGACCTCGTCGGCGCCCGGGTTCACGCCGGCCAGCGCGTCCTGGCAGTCGGCGCCGTTGTCGACGAAGCCGGGCTCCTCTTCGCAGCGGACGACGACGTAGTCGATGCTCCCGAAGCCGTCGCCGTCCGCGTCGGCGTACCAGAGCAGCCCGTCCACGGGATCGTCGTCGATGAGACCGTCGCAGTCGTTGTCGTAGCCGTCGCAGCGCTCGGCGGCGACAGGCGAGAGGTTGGCGTTCTGGTCGTCGCAGTCTCCGTCACCATAGTAGCCGTCACCATCGCCATCGACGGGTGGCCCAGCGCTCTCCTCGGCAGCGATACGGTCGCAGGCGGCCGAGAAGGTGACGAGCAGGAGGAGGGCAGGCGCGGAGATGCGGGTGAGCATGGTCGGATCGTAGCGCCAAAGCGATCGTGGAGAGTTCATCCAATGCCGTCTTTGCGGAATCTTGTCCCTTGCAGAACGTTGGCAGCTTCTTGTCCGAGCCTTGGCAACGTCGCGCGCCCGACAGGTGAAGACGGACTCATGCAACCGACGCGTCACCTCCTGCTCGCCACGCTCGCCCTCCCGCAGTCCGCCCTCGCGGGAGGCTATTCGGTAGACCCCGAGCTGCTGGTGCCGAGCTTCGGCTCCGGCGATCTCCCTGGCCTGGACGGCGCCGAGATCCCCGGTCGAGGGAGCGCGCGGGCCGGCGTCCTCTACCAGTACATCAGCGATCCGGTGGTGCTCTTCGAGGACCGTTTCTACATTGGAACGCCGGTCTCGCGTCGCGCGACGGTGTTCTCCGGGGTGTCGGTGGACCTGAGCCCATCGTTCACGCTTCGCGCGGTGCTGCCCGCCGCGTCGCAGGTGGGCGACGACGACACCGGGCTCTCGGCGAACGGCTACGGCCTCGGCGACGCCCGGCTGGGCGCGCGCTGGCTGCTTCCCCTGGACGGCGCGCTCGAGATCGGCGTCAACGGCGAGCTCTTCCTCCCCGTTGGCACCCAGTATGCCTGGCTGGGCGAGGACATGCCGCGCGCGACGCTCGGGCTGGTGTCCCGGCTCTCGCTGGGGCCGGTGGACCTGCTGGCGGACACCAGCGCGACGCATCGGACGACCGTCGAGACCGGGCTCGATCTGACGATGGCCCCCGAGCTGCGGGTGAACGCGGGGCTGCGCCTCGGGTCGGACAGGGTCGGGGTGTACGCGGTGGGTCTGACGAGGTTGATGGTGGACAGAAGCTCCTCCCTCGCGGGCCGCACCGCGATCGAGGCCATCGGCGGCCTGCAGCTTCGGCCCTGGGGCCCTCTCGCCTTGGATCTGGGCTTTGGGAACGGGCTGACCAGCGGACTGGGCTCCAGCGAGTGGCGCGCCCTGGCCAGCCTGCGCGTGGAGCGGCGAGCCGCGATGGAGGCGTACCAGCGACACACGATCCGCGACCCGCTCGCCCGTGTGGAGGAGCTCGAGGAGGCGCCCGTGCGCGTCGTGGCGCTGGAGGAGGCGCGGGAGCCGCCGCCCGAGCCGGTCTGGGAGGACGGCGAGCTGGCGCGCGTCCGTGTCGAGACGGCGACCATCGAGATCCGCGAGCCCATTCAGTTCGAGTTCGGCACCGAGCGGGTGCTGCCCATCTCCATCCCTACCTTGGAGGCGGTGGCGGCCATCCTGGAGGCGAACCCCGAGATCGAGGCGCTGGTCATCGAGGGGCACGCCAGCGAAGAGGGCTCCTACCTGTACAATTACGATCTCGCGTACCGGCGCTCGGGCGCCGTCTTCCGCGAGCTGGTCCTGGCCGGCGTCCACCCCTACCGGCTGAGCACCCGCAGCATGGGCGAGGTCGTGCCGCTCGGCGCGAGCGTCGATGAAGAGAGCCTCGCCGCCAACCGCCGTGTGGAGTTCCACATCACGCGCCAGCGCCACCCGCTCGAGCCCGCCGAGCCTCTCGACGCGAGCATCCACCAACCCTGGGACGGCGCGCCCCGCGGCGCGAGCGCCCCCGCCGAGGACTCCACCCCATGACGCGACACGCGCTCCTTCCGCTCGTCCTCTGGCTGCTCCTCCTCCCGGCGCGCGCCGAAGAGGGCGCCTGCGAGGCGCAGTTTCGTCAGGACCTCAACTGCAACCTCATCGACGTGGACGACGAGCCGGCGGTGGACCTCGCCGACCCTGTCTGCGCCGCCGAGCTGGACGGCGAGGGCAACCCCTGGACCAACGCCGACGCCTACCTGGACTACACCAGCTTCGGATGTACCTTTCCCGTGGTCGCGCTGGACGAGGACGGGGACGGCTTCGGCTCGGGCGTCGTGGAGCTCAGCGACGGGGAGATGGCTGACCTGACGATCACGCTGAGCTGCGACAACTGCCCGTTCGACGAGAACGCGGACCAGCTCGACACGGACTGCGACGAGGTCGGCGACCTCTGCGACAACTGTGTGTTGGTGGAGAACCCCGACCAGCTCGATTCGGACCTGGACGGCCTGGGCGACGCTTGCGATATCTGCCCGATTGACGCCGATCCCTGGCAGACGGACGTCGACGGGGACGGCGTCGGCGACGCATGCGACGTATGCGTCCTGATCGTGGATCCCCTGCAGGAGGACTCGGACAACGACAAGGTGGGCGACCTCTGCGACACCTGCTTCCTCGACCCGCAGGCCGGCGATCCGGACGGCGACGGCGACGGCGTCGGTGACGCATGCGATGTCTGCCCGGAGCTGGCGGACGAGGACCAGGACGACCTCGACGGGGACGGCGTCGGCGACGAATGCGACGTCTGCCCGGAGCTCTTCGACCTCGACCAGAAGGACACCGACCAGGACGGTTGGGGTGACGCCTGCGACGCCTGCCCGGAGGAGGCGGAGCTCAAACAACGCGACAAGGACGGCGACGGCGTCGGGGACGCATGCGATGTCTGCCCGAAGGTCGAGGACCCGGACCAGGTCGACAGCGACCTCGACGGCGTCGGCGACGCATGCGACGTCTGCCCGGAGGTTCAGGACCCCGACCAGGTGGACCGCGACGATGATGGTCTCGGCGACGCCTGTGACCTCTGCCCCACGAGCGAGGAAGAGCAGGTTGACCGCGACCTCGACGGCGTCGGCGACACCTGCTCCCAGTTCGGCGAGCTGCGCGGCGGCGGCTCCGGCCTGAGCGTCTGCGGCAGCGCGCCGCGGTCAGGCGGCTGGGCGATCGGGGTAGTCGTC
>CAZKWG010000028.1:21243-23603 GCA_964556105.1 uncultured Enterobacterales bacterium
GAGCGTCTGCGGCAGCGCGCCGCGGTCAGGCGGCTGGGCGATCGGGGTAGTCGTCGCGATCATGGCGACGAGAAGACGTACTACAACGATATTTAATCAGAAAAACAAAATGAGATCAACCTGACACCTGACCCGACCCCCTCCCCCCTCCGTGGGGGAGGTGCCCCCGCAGGGGGCGGTGGGGGGGCGCCTGCCTTCCTGCCGCGCCGACGGGAGGTGCCCCCGCAGGGGGCGGTGGGGGGGCGCCTGCCTTCCTGCCGCGCCCCCCTGCCTACTCCGCCACCTGATCGCACTCGCCGTAGTCATAGCTGATCTCGATGTCGCTCCCTTCCGCGGGCAGCTCGTCGAACACGACGCTGTTCGTCGCCTCGTCGTAGGTCCAGTCCTCCGTGACCTCGCCGTCCAGGAGCACCACGATGGTCGGCTCCCAGGCCTCCTCTGCGAGCGTGAACGTGTCCGACACCTCATGGCCCACCGACAGGTTGGCCAGCTCCAACGCGACCTCTGACCAGTCCACTTCGCAGAAGTTCACGAAGAACCCTCCCGTGGCCTCCGCCGCCTGGTCATAGCCCTGGCCGGCCTCCGCGGTCGCGCAGCCGCCGGGCACGGGGCCCGCCACGGCCGAGAGCGTCGCGGTGGGCGCGAGCGCCAGGATGTCCTCGATCCAGCTCGAGGTGCTCCCGCTGGACTGCTCGGGCTCGTCGGAGAGGTGGACGACGCTGACGCGCGCGCCCTCGCGCAGCAGGCCATCGTTGCATTCGCCGTCGTCGACCCGGGTGAGCGCGTGGTGGGCGAGGGTGAAGCCCGCCTCGGTGTACGATCCGGCCCAGCCGAAGACGGCCTCGCGAAACAGATCCTCGGCGCCCTCGGTCCTCGGGGAGAACAAGGTCTCGTTGTGGCAGCCGTTGTCCTCGGTGACGACGGCGATCTGGAAGTCTGTGCCGGTCTCGTCGAGCGCGCTGAACAGGGTGGGGAGCTCCGTCGAGAGGCGCGCCGTGTCATCCTCCATGCTGCACGAGCGGTCCACCGTGAGCACCACGTCCGTCATCGCCCAGGAGCCCTGATGAAAGGTCTCCACATTGGACCAGGTGCCGGTGACGGCGCTGAGCTCAGCGCCCACGGGGCTGTTGGGATCGTCGCTGGAGACATGGACCGCCCCGCTCCACTCGCCATCGACGCCCGCCTCGGCCTCGATGACGACAGGGATCTCCTCGTCCGGGCCCAGGGTCAGCGGGAGACTGGTAGGCTCGACCAGTCGGAACACACCGCCCGTGACGGCGATGAGGTCCACGGTCGCCACGCCCAGCCCCACGTTCTTCAGCGTCAGCTCGCCCCGCACCGCGCCGCAGTCGGTGAGGTGCTCGCCGAGGTCATAGGTCCCCGGGCTCAGCTCGAGGGACGGGAAGAGGCCGGCGCCGTAGAGAGGGATGGAGACCTCGGGCTGACCCGGATCGGTGCTCTGGATGACGAGCGCGCCCTCGTCGTCCTCGCGCTGCGACGTGTAGACGAGGTCGACGCTCACCTCTTCGCCGATGTCCAGCACGATCTCCTCGTCGGCCCCCAGCACGGTGAAGGCCCCAGACCGGGCGATCTCCATGGACTCGACGTAGAGCGTGGCGTTGCCTACATTGGAGAGCTGAACGGTGCGAATCGACGTGTCCCCATACTCCAGGGCACCAAAGTCCAGCTCCGAGGGGCTCACCAGGAGACGCGCGGCGTAGTCCTCGCCCGCCGGGTCGCGATGGAGGGAGTGGTCAGGAGCGCAGCCCAGGACGGTCCCGAGGCTGATTCCGAGGTGCGAGACGAGAGGGCGCATGAGGGTCTCCAGCGCGTGAACGGGTGTCTGTAGTGAAGGCACGTACGTTGCTCGATTCATAGTCCACCGACGCGCTCCGATCCGTCATGATTTGGACAAGACGGACAGCCAACAGGTTTGACGGTGAGATGACGCCCGTTGACGAGACGCTGACACCCAAGCGCCGCCGCTGAAGTACAAGAGCAGACATCACGGACGCGAGGTTCGCCATGACCAGGTCCTGCCTGCTGTTGACCCTGCTCGGGCTCCTGGGTTGCATCGATCCAGAGCCGCCCGCCGACCTGCGCGACTGGGATCTGGACGGATATCCGGCCGAGGAAGACTGCGACGATCTCGACCCGAGCGTGTTCCCTGGCGCGCCCGAGCGCTGCGACGGCGTGGACGAGGACTGCGACGGCGTGGTGGACCAGTCCTCGGGCGCCGAGTGGTACCAGGACCAGGACGGCGACGGGTGGGGCGACGGAGACCCCGTCACGTCCTGCTTCCCGGACGAGGCCATGGCCAACCGCGGCCAGGACTGCGACGACACGGACGCGGCCGTGTT
>CAZKWG010000029.1:0-22812 GCA_964556105.1 uncultured Enterobacterales bacterium
GGCGAGGGCGAGGGCGAAGGCGAAGGCGAGGGCGAAGGCGAGGGCGAGGGCGAAGGCGAGGGCGAGGGCGAGGGCGAGTCCCTCCCGGACCTCGTCAGCGGGCTCGACCGGACGGCCTGTGACGACGTCTCCGGCTACGAGGACGTGCCCGGCGCCACCTCCTACTTTGTCGGCACGTTCTCGCGAGACGGTGACAGCTGGTCGGGCGAGGAGCTCTGGCTGCTCTACGCGAACAGCGTCTGGGAGGCCAGCGGCGGCGAAGACTGCCAGGTCCGCTGGACCGTCACGGGCAGCTCCACCTCGCCCGACAGCTGCGCCGGCTGCGAGGTGGCCGTGAGCATCACCGCCACCGTGGACGTGGCCTCCAGCACCTGCCCTGGCGCGCTCTACTCGGGCGACGAGACCTACAGCGTGTCCTATGACGTGGACCTCAGCGGAGAGGCCGCTACCGTCTACTTCGCCAGCTCGGGCACCGTGGTCGGCGCGGGCTACGGGCGCGAAGACGCCTTCAACTACGCCACGGACCCCCTCTGTCGCTGGTTCTGAAGCACCCGAGCGGTGATCCGACGCGCGCGTCGTTTGACACGGGTTGCCGCATCTTGCTACCTTTCCGCCTGCCCACCCTTCGCAGCCTCGCCGCATGACACGCCGGAGCCCCTCGATGAACGACGACACCACGAACCGCCTCCAGGCGATTCAGAAAGATCTTGCTGCCATTCTCGAGGCGCGCCTCTCCGAGCTGACCGAGGCGATGAAGAACACCGAGATCATCACGCGTCGCATCGTCGCGGCCGAGATCGAGCTCGAGCGCCATCACGCGAGCCGCGCCCACCTCGAGGGCGATCTGGGCTCCCTCGAGGACGAGGTCCGGGCCGCCCGCGCCAGGGCCGAGGAGGTCCGCTCCGCGCACGGCCAGCTCTCCCAGGCGCGCGAGTCCGGGCGAGCCGAGGTTCAACGCCTGGAGCGCGAGGTCCAGGACATCGACGCCGAGGTCGAGCAGAGCCGCCTGCGCGCCCGTGAGCTGGAGAACACGTCGGAGACCCTGCGTCGCGAGAACGCCGCGCTGAAGGTCAAGCTCAAGACGCTGGAAGAGAACGTCGCGCGCATGCGTCAGCTCCAGAAGGAGCTGATGAGCAGCATGAGCGACCTGACCCAGCAAATGACCAGCGTGGCGAGCGGCGACAAGGGCTGAGCCCGGAAAGGAGCGCCGCATGTCCGATCGCATCGCCGCCGCCGAGGCCATCCTCGCCACGGTCGCCACGGCCCGGGGCCGGATGGCCCACCTCGCACACGCCCACCTGCCCTTCGACCGCGCGCTCGCCCTCGAGCTCGCCGCGACCGTCGGCGCCAGCCCTGAGCGCGCCCAGCTCGAGCTCTTCTCCGAGCTGGTAGACCGCCGCGTGTCCCTCTGGCGCCAGGCCCGCGGCGCCACCGCGCCCGCGCAGGAGCCGACGCGCCACAGCCTGCCCATCTCCACCGCCCCGACCCGCCGACGCCTGGACGCGGAGGACATCGGCGACGAGGCGACGCCGATGAGCGGCCCCTCGCTGCTCTCGGTCCCCTCTCAGGTCATCGCGCTGGAGCCCGAGCACGAGGTCACGGCCGCCCAGGTCGAGGCCACGCTCCCTTCGCTGGACGGCCAGGCCGAGGTCGATCAGGACGCCCTGCGCGAGGAGGACGAGCTCGTCCTGCTGGGCCCGCAGGACCAGATCTCCCAGACGGATCCGGACATCCCCTTCGGCGACCACGACCACGACAACGACGACGACATCGAGGCGGTGCTCCTCGAGGAGGCGCTGGCCGACGAGCTCGACGCCGCCCTGGACGACGAGCTCGACGACGACGTGGAGGCCGCCTTCGAGGAAGACAACGACGAAGAGCAGGCGCCGCTGATCGACGAGGAGCCGCCCGCCCACGACGTCGAGGACCTCCAGCCCGCGTCCCCGGTCGGGGCCGAACAGGCGGACGAACAGGCCGAGACGCCCGAGCGGGTGGACGAGACCGAGGACGCGGCGCAGCGCGAGGAAGAGGAAGACGAGCCGCCGACCTCCTTCGATCACCTCGTCCGCTTCGTCGATCCAACGCCGCGGCGCGCGCCCGAGCTGCTCTTCGAGGAGCCCCTCGAGGACGTCACGTCCGAGGAGCCCGTCGCGGAGGAGGCCACCATCCAGGACGCGGTCACCGCGCAGGGCCAGCTCCTCGAGGAGGATCTCGAGGACGACCTGCTCGACGAGGCGGTCGAGGCCGCCCTCGACGACGAGCCCAGCGTCGCGACCACCATCGAGGGCTTCGTCATCGACGCCTCGCGGCCCCTCGACGACGAGCCCGCGCCCCGGCCCGCGACGAGCATCTCCGAGGACCCCACGCCGCTGGGACGCTTCAGCATCTACGAGGACGGCGGCACCGAAGACGGCGGCACCGAGGACGGCGGCACCGAGGACGGCGGCACCGAGGAGGGAGACGTCGTGGAGGAGGAGCCGCCCGTGCTGGCTCCGCCGCAGCGGCACGCCCCCAGCATGCCGGCGATGGTCTCCGCCAGCGAGATCGACGAGGAGCGCACCCTGCACGGCGTGCCGGTGCTCACCGACGCCGATCTGGCCGACGAGCCGGCCCCTCCTCCCCGGCGTGACCCCGCGCGGGGCGCCGCGCCGGTCCAGATCCAGCCGGTTCAGCGGCGCCCGGACGCCGCCTCCACCCTGGAGATCGACGCCAGCGACGCCGAGAGCGTAGACGACGAGGGCTCACCCGAGCCGGCCGCCGCCAGCAGCTTCTCCGTCACGCTGGAGCGCCCGAACCGGGAGGATGACGAGGAGGAGTCGGTCTACGACCTCGGCGCCGAGGATCAAAGCGGCGCGCCGCGGCTCACCGACGAGGACGACGGCTACACCGTCTCGCCAGGCGAGGACAGCGGACCTTCTCAGCCGGCCTTCGATCCGGCCCTCGCCGCCGAGTTCTTGCAGAAGGCCCGCGACGCCGAGGCGCGCGGCGACCTCGCCAAGGCCATCGTCCACTACCAGGACCTGCTCGACCTCACCCCGGAGAGCCTGGACGCCTACCTGGGCCGCGGCCGCTGCTTCATGGAGATGGGCGACTATGCCGCCGCCATGAGCGACTTCCAACGTGCGGAAGATCTGGACGGCAAGAGCCCGGAGCCGCTCGTGGAGATGGGCAACCTCTTCTTCGCCCGCAAAGAGTACCGACGGGCGATCGAATTCTACGACCAGGCGATCGACATCGATCCGACCCACGCCATGGCGCGTTGTCGGCGCGGTATCTGCCACCACTACCGCAAGAACCACAAGCAGGCCTTCCAGGATCTGCAGCGCGCCTACTCGCTGAACCCCGAGATCCCGAACATCCGCAAGTACGTGCAGATGGCGGTCAAGGCGATGGAGAAGAGCCGCTGAGGGCGCGCGGTGGCTGGCGCCTGCGCTCTGCGTTGCCACCCCCTGCGCGTTCGTTTATAGTTTTTCTATGAGCCGCCGTCGTCGCATCCTCGTGGGGGCCTCGATCTTCACCGCCCTGGTTGGCGGCGGGGTCGGCGCCTGGTACAAGTTCGCTTCCTCGGAGCCACCTGCTCCCCCCGTGGACGAGCGCTCGTACGAAGAGATCGAGCGCGCCGAATACGAGAAGTGGATGCAGGACCTCGGTTACACGGAGTAGCGTGGAGACAAGAGCCTTCTCGGTCCTGGTCGCGCTCTGTCTCGCCGTGCTCTTCGGCGCGCGCTTCGCGCTCGCGCGTCTGGTCGAGGAGGTGGCGGCCGCCACCCAGCCCGAGATGAGCGCCGAGCCGGGCATGGCGCTGCCGCCCAAGCCCTCCGGGATGGAGGCGCTGCCGGAGCAGCTCGGGGCCGGCGAAGGTGACGGGCTCGGGCTGCTGACCCGCGAGGGCTGTCTCGCCCGCTCGGAGAGCCTGCTCGACGTCTGCTTTCACGCGCTGGCGCGGCAGGGCGCGGCCCGCGACCCCCAGGGCTCGCTGGCCATCTGCGCGGAGGTCAAGGACGCCGAGCTGGGGCTGGAGTGCCGCTCGGACGTCGCCGAGGCCACCGCCCCCGTCGATCGCGAAATCGCCGAGACCATCTGCAAGGGCATCGACTCGCTCAAGTGGCGCGGGCAGTGCCACTTCGGCATCGGGCTGGCCATGGCGGAGATCGACCCACCCTACGCGCTCGGCCGCTGTGAACAGGCGGAGGTCTTCCGTGACTTCTGCCGCCATGACGTGGTCGGCGAGGTCGCGCTGGTCGACCTCGAGCCGGCGGTCGCCTTCTGCGCGCAGGAGCAGGGGGACATCCTGACCCGCAAGACCTGCTGGCACGGGATCGGCAAGTACATCGCCCGTCGCGACGCCAACGAGGCGGCGCTGGCCTGCATGCGCTCCACGCCCGAGTGGATCGGCAACTGCTACCACGGCCTCGGCTGGGGCGCGGCGGAGCGGGACCCCGACGCGACCCTGGCCTTCTGCGAGCGCCAGGGGCAGTACCGCGACAACTGCCAGCAGGGCGTCGCCCACCAGCTCAAGCGGGCCGACCCCACCCGGGCGGTCTCCTTGTGCGAGAACATCTCGAACGCCGCGATCCGCGCGCGCTGCCTCACCTTCGTGACCAGGTAGACGAATGCTGAACTATTTCCTGCAGTCGTTCTCCGGACCCGCCGGCCCCTTCATGTACGCGCTGCTGGCCCTGCTCGGCTTCGCCATCGCCGTGATGATCGAGCGGGCCTACACGCTGCTGCGCTTCCGCTGCGACGCCGAGGCCCTGCTGGCGAAGGTCGAGCCGGCCATCGCCGCCGGCCAGAAGCCGACGCTGGGCGACACCCCGCTGGAGGAGGTCGTCAGCGCCGGCCTCGCCCACAAGGACCCCGACACCGCCTGGGACGCGATGTCTGCCGCGGCCGTCTCCGCGGAGCTGCGCATCCGCAGACGCATCGGCTACCTTTCCACGGTGGCCTCGGTGTCCACGATGATCGGCCTGGTCGGCACGGTGTACGGCCTGATCCTCGCGTTCGGCGCCGTAGGCACCGTCTCGGCCGCCGAGCGCGCCGCCCGCCTCTCCGAGGGCAGCGCCACGGCCATGGCCACCACGGCCTTCGGCCTCATCGTCGCCATCCCGGCCCTGGTCGGCTACGCGATCGCGGACGCCAACGCCCGCGAGCTGCTCGGGCGCGTCGAGCAGGTCGCCAGCCGCGTCCTCGTCGCGTTGAAGTCGGCGCGCACATGAACCGGCGCTCGTTGCTGAACAAGGACCTCTTCCCGGAGGCGGACATCCGTCCGACCCTGCTCGGCATCGTCACGCTGCTGTTCCTGCTGCTCTTCTTCCTGCTCTCCACCTCGACCGGCCAGCGCCTCGGCGTCGTCGACATCAAGGCCGCCGCCGCCATGGAGATGGCCTCGCTTCCCCACGCCGGCCTCGTCAAGGAGGTGCAGATCGCGCTCCAGGGCGATCTGGCGACGGTCATCGCCGACGTCCAGACGACGGACATCGCCGCGGCCTCGACCTCGACCGAGCGGCGGGTGATCCCCATCGCGCCCAGGGCCGAGGGCGGCGTGGACCTGGTCGGCCTGGGAGCGGCGCTCGCCGCGATCAAGAGCATCGATCCCACGCAGGAGAAGGTCGTGCTGTTGCCCGATCAGGACACGCCGATGGACACGCTGTTCGCGGTGATGGACGCGGCGCGCGGCGCGGGGGGCGGCGTGCCGCTCTACCCGCAGGTGACGCTGGGAGGGCAGGGCTCGTGAGGCGGCTCACCCGACGCCGGAGCGAGAGCGACGCCGGTCCCGGGCTGGACATCGGCGCGCTGGCGCCCATGGTCGACATGATGACCGTGCTGCTGGTCCTGCTGCTGCGCAGCTACGCCACCGATCCGGCCCCGATGCCGCCCGCGGGCCGGCTGGAGCTGGCCGACACCCTGTCGGAGGATCCCCGGCGTCCGGCCACGGAGATCCTGGTCTCGGACGAGGCGATCTACATCAACGGACACCGCGTCATCGCCACCGCCTATGTGCCCGAGCAGCTCCTGGTGCGCGAGCTCTACGACCCGCTCCTGTTGATGCGCGAGAAGGGCCGCGTGGAGATTCACGCCCACCGCGCCGTCACCTGGCGCACCATCGAGCGCGTCCTGCACACGGTGCAGTCGGCCGGCTACGAGCAGATCGCGCTGGTCGGCATCGCGGGCGGCGGCTTGCACTGAGCCCACCTGCGGCGGGCGCGCGCTGAACAGGCATGGTGCGCAGCGGCTTGCGCAGCGCTGTGGAACATCTGCGTAAACGTGTTCGCTCTTTGTCAGAGATGGGGCACGAAAAAGCGCCATTTTCGTCGGATCGGCGATCAGTGTTCCTGGCACGATCCTTGCTAGTACAAGCTCGTGCGTCTCCCGAGACGCCGGCCAGCCGAACGCCTGCAGAGTCCCGGCCCACCACACACACGCCGGCAGGAGTCTAGCCCCCATGCCCCAAGTCGCCGCCCCCGACCTTCAGCGCACCCGCAACCAGACCGTGGCGCGGAGCTTCTACCGTCAGCTCAAGACCGAGGGCTTCTCCCACCAGGAGATCATCGAGCTCTCGACCAACCTGCTCGACCTCGTCGCGCAGGAGCTGCGCTCCAGCGACACCGCGAGCTGAGGCGCGCTCAATCCGGGGCGGGCTCGCCGAGCGCGTCCCAGAGCTCGACCCACTCCCGCTTGGAGAGGCCGCTGTTCTCCGCGGTGACCTGCTCACCGCGAAGGCGGCGACGCACGACCTCCAGGGCGCCGCGCGAGAGGTTGACGGCGCCCAGGCGGTAGTCCTCGAAGGCCTCCCAGGTGTGGGGCACCCAGTCGCGCACGAAGCCGCCGATGGCGTCCGCGTAGACGCGGATCTCGTACTGGGCGTGGGCGTCCATGCGCAGCGAGAGGAAGTGCAAGAGGTTGTGGAGATCGACCTTCCAGTACCACTGGGTGTAGTAGTTCAGCGTCAGATCCATCCGGGCGAGCTCGCGCGCCAGATCGTGCTCGGCCATCAGCGCCTCGTAGGTCGCGTAGGCCTGCTCGGCGTCGCGGCGCAGGAGGCCCAGGATCTCCGCGGCCTGGTCTTCGGAGACGGCGGCGCCGCGCCCCTGACGGTTGTTGACGGCCTGCACCGCCAGATCCTCCGGCCGAGGCAGGTAGAACTCCCGGTCGAGGATGGAGTAGCGGGCGCTGTACTCGTTGACGTTGGCCATCCGGTGGCGAATCCACTGCCGCGCCACGAAGATCGGCAGCTTGACGTGCAGCTTCAGCTCGCACATCTCGAACGGCGTGGTGTGGCGGTGGCGGAGCAGGTAGCGGACCAGGCCACGGTCGTCCCGCAGGCTCTTCGTCCCCTTGCCGTAGGAGACGCTCGCGGCCTGCACGACGGCCGCGTCGTCGCCCATGTAGTCGATGACGCGGACGAAGCCGTGGTCCAGGCAGGGCACCGGCTCGTAGAGGCGCTCCTCCAGCGCGGCCACGGTCGGTCGGCGCGTTGTCCAGGTTTGCGCGCGACTCTCAGCGATGGCAGCCTCGTCCTGCGGGCTCAGCTTCACGGCGTCCTCTCCGCGACCCCAGCGTGGATGGGCCGCGCACAGCGCTTATCCAGGGGATCCGCTCGCCGCCCCCCCTTCCAGGGCCCCGACTTGCCTTTGGTCGCTGGCGAGCCTATCTTGTAGATTGAACGGAAAAGGGGCCATGTCGCCGAACCCTCGAATCGAACGTCTGCACGCCGCGGCGTGTGCCCGTGGAGACGCCGGCTATATCGATCCTTCGTCGGGCATGATGGTGCTCACGGCGGAGTACCTGAGGGAGCGCGGCGAGTGCTGCTGGGCCGGCTGCCGCCACTGCCCGTGGACGCCGCGACACAAGGGGCCCCGCAAAGAGAAGGCCGTCCCCCGCCCTTGAGCCGACACGCCAGACGAGGACACCTGGCGCGCGCAGCTCAGTAGACCGTGCCCGAGGCGTTGCTGGTGTAGGTGATGCTGGTGAGCGTCGGCGAGGCGGAGGCGCGGTAGATGCCCCAGGCCGACGAGTAGCTGATCGTCGCGTTGGAGACCGTGCCGTCGCACTCGTCGAAGTACAGGTTCCCGTACCCGTTCCCGCCACCATAGGAGACGGTGACGTAGCTGAGCAAGACGTCGGAGGCGTCGCAGCGGTCGCCGAAGGTGACGCCGTCCCAGTCGCCCCCCTCCGGGGCGCTCGAGGCCGAGGTCAGGGTCACCGGCTTGGAGCGCGTGCCGACCACCGCCAGCGCGCCGTGCCCACCCACGCCGACGAGGAGGCCGGCCGCCGGCTCGAACGCCAGCGTCAGGCCCGCGGAGAGGGTCAGGATGGGCTCGGCGCTGTCCTCGACCTCGATGTCACCGGCGACGACGTAGTCCTCGTCCAGGACCTGCCAGGTGGTGTCGTCCTCGATGGTGCCGGAGAGCACGCGCACGCCGGGCACATCGTTCCCGCTGTAGGTGGAGGAGTCGTCCAGCTCACCCACGGCGCCGGCGGGCACCACCACGCCCTCCTCTTCGTTGCCGGAGACGGTGTTGTCCTCGAAGCTCGCCCCGGCGCCCGCGGCGAGGCCCGCGTCGGTGTGGACGTAGAGCCCGTAGCCGTCGTTGTTCGTGATGCTGGTGTCGGCGATCTCCGGCTCCGCGCCGTTGCGGGCGTAGATCCCGGCGCCGTCGTTCTCGGTGATCGTGCAGGTGTCGATCTCGACGTTGGCCCCGTTCAGGTAGACGCCGCCGTAGCCATTGGCGCCGCCATAGCGGACCTCGGCCAGGGTCAGGCTGCTGCCCTCGTCGAAGGCGCCGAAGCTGAGCCCGTCCCACTCCCCGGGATCGTCGTCGTCCGCGGCCGTGAACAGGACGCCCTCGGTCTCGCCGCGCACGTCCAGGATCCCCTTGCCCGAGGACCCGACCGTGAGCCCGACGCCGCCGGCGAACTGGAAGACGACGCCGTCCTCGACCGCGACAGACGGCGTGCTCGACCCCTCGATCTCGATGTTCCCCGCCACGTAGTAGGGCACGCCGAGGTCCGACCAGGTGGCGGTGGCGGTGACCTTGTCCTCGAGGACCTGGACGCGGTCGTCCCCGTTGCCGGTGAACGTCGAGTCCAGGCCGAGGAAGCGCAGCGAGTTGGCCGGGATCGAGATGGGGAAGCCGCCGTTGCCCGTCATGGTCACGGCGTCGAAGCCGAGCAGCTCGCTCGACTCCTCCAGGGTGAGGCCGTCCGAGGCGTTGTCCGTGAGCGCGCAGCCCGAGAGCGTGAGGCCGGAGCCGACCCGCCCGTAGATGCCGGCGCTGGCGCTGCCGGTGACGGCGCAGTCCGAGAACGTCGGGTAGGAGCCATAGGCCAGGATCGAGCCGTACTCGCCGCCGCCGCCGCCCTCCATCGTGAAGCCGGTGAGCGTGCTGCCCTCGTCGTAGTAGCCGATCCTCAGCTCGGTCCAGTCGCCCGGGATGGGCGTGTCGCTCTCGGACGTGAAGAGCACGCCCAGGGCGCCGCCATCGACCTCCAGCCGGCCCGGCGAGACGGTGGCGATGTACAGGCCCGTGCCGATGACGAAGGTGACCTGAACGCCGTCCTCGATGATCAGGACCGGCGAGTCGGAGCCGCCCACGATGACGTCGCAGGTGACGATGTGCTCGTGATCGGCGCTCCAGGTCTCGTCCGCGGTGATCCGGCCGCAGTGCTCGATGGGGCAGCCCTCGTCGATGTCGCCGTCGCAGTCGTCGTCGGCCTCGTTGCTGCAGACCTCGGGCGCCTCCGGAGAGATCGCGTCGTCGCGGTCATCACAGTCTGAGGTGTCAGACGTGTAGCCTGCGGGCTGCACGCAGATGACGGAGGGCTCCCCTCCCGGATCCCCGTAGCCGTCACCGTCCGCGTCGGGGTACCACAGGCCGCCCTCGACCGTGGGCTCCTCGTCGGTGAGACCGTCGCAGTCGTCGTCCTCCCCGTCGCAGTGCTCCTCGGCGCCGGGGTGCTCGAGCGGGTCGGCGTCGTCGCAGTCCGTGGGATCGTCGGAGGAGCCCGGCAGCCCCTCGCAGGAGGGCGTGGTCTGCCCCGGGTCGCCGTAGCCATCGCCGTCCGCGTCCACGTAGTAGAGGCTGGTGACGCCCTCGTCGATCTCCTCGTCGCAGTCCTGATCCTTGCCGTCGCAGAGCTCGGCGGCGCCCGGCCAGACGGAGGCGTCGGCGTCGTCACAGTCGTTGGGGACCGGGACATAGCCCTCCGGCCGCGAGCAGGTGTAGGTGGTGCTGTTCGGGTCGCCGTAGCCGTCGCCGTCCGCGTCGGCGTAGTAGACGCTCGTGACGCCTTCATCGACTACGCTGTCGCAATTGTTGTCGATGCCGTCGCAGATCTCCACGCCCGACGGGTTGACCTCCTCGTTGCGGTCGTCACAGTCCTCGTCGGTGAAGAAGCCGTCTCCGTCCTCGTCTACCGGCTCAGCGGGGACGGTGTCCTGCGTGTCGTCCCCGCCCTCCGAGGCAGGCTTGTCCGCGCATCCGAGGATCAGGACCAGCGAGAGGAAGATGAGGCGGTCCACTGCAGCTCCCAGATCGCGCGCACAGATGCGCGCAACGATACCGTACCACAGGCGGTCTCGTCTCTGGTCCGATTCCCGAGATGGAGGCCGACTGTGCGGGTTCGCCGCACCGGACGGGGCCGCGCTCGCTGCTATACTCGCGCGCCGTGAGGGCTCCTCTCCGTGAGCCCGAAGAGGTGAACCTTGAACGCCGACGATCTCGCCCAGAAGGCAATGCAGGCCCTGAACCAGGGGAATCCGCAGGAGGCCATCTCCGCGCTGCAGGCCGCGCTGACCGCGAACCCAGAGCGGCTGGACCTGCGGCACGCGCTGTCCGTCACGCACCTGCAGCTCGGCGAGCCGCTGCTGGCGCTGCAGGTCAACGAAGAGCTCTTCGACCTGGCCTCGGAGGAGCAGGGCGAGGCCGCCATGACGATGATGATCCAGATCGTGCTGACGCGCGCCGCGATCTTCGAGGATCTCGCGCAGGCGGCCGAGGCGGAGGCCAGCTACCGCGAGGTGCTCCGCCACGCGCCCGAGCACAGCCAGGCTCAGCAGGGCCTCGGCTTCCTGCTCCTGGCCTGCGGACGCCTGGAGGAGGGGATCGCGCAGCTCGAGAAGCACGCCGAGAACCCGTCCGAGGCGCCGGAGCCACGCGAGGCCACCGCGGCCTTCTTGAAGGCGCTGGCCAGCTTTCGGCGCGAGGACTACCACCCTGGCGCCTTCGTTCAGGCGCACCGCGAGAGCTATGTCGATTTCTTCGACCACCACGCGAAGCGGATGGCGGAGCAGGGCTGGATCGCCGAGGCGGCGCGCATGAAGCGCGAGGGGGACCGCGTCGTCCCGATCATCGCCGACGGCGCCCGCCCCTACGCGGCCATCCGCGTGGACCTGGTCAACCCGCAGACCGGGCAGCCCGGCCTGATCGGCGAGGAGCCGATGATCGTCGCCATCGAGGGCTTCGAGCCCCTGGCCCACGCCCCCGTCCTCTTCCGCACGCCCAGCGACAACGCGTTCCAGGTCTGGACCTCGAGCCAGTGCCCCTGGGACCAGCTCACGATTCAGATCCGCTTCGCCAACCCAGGCGCCGTCGAGCACGCCGACCCGATCATCGGCGACTGGTACAGCGCGGGCTTCGAGGGCGCCTTCGGCAGCCAGGATCGCGGCCGCCTGCACTACATCTCCGACCCCGAGTCGCCTGCGCCGGACTGCGTGATCTACCAGGTCGACTGTGGTCGCGCCGAGCAGCGCGCCGTAGACAACCTGCTGCAGCGCCTCCTGGTGCTGCACGGCCAGCACCCGATCCGCCACGTCGTGATCGGGCGCGGCTACCTGCCTGCCTGAGTCCGCGCCAGCGTCAGCTCAGCGCCGGGATCAGCCACTGGTTGACCACCACCCCGAGCCCGGCGCAGCCGCAGCAGAACCACCCGATCACCAGGATCGCGATGATCGCGTAGAGCAGCTTCGTGCCTTCCAGCGGCGCCTGGATCTGGTCATAGGGGTCACGCTCGCGCGCCACGACCACGCCGCCGCCCTCCACCCGTCCGCCCCAGGCCGCGAGAAAGGGCTCGATGAAGGGAAAGACGCTCGTGTCGTCGATGTCCACCAGGGTGATCGGGTCCCCGACGCCGAGGATCTCCAGGTGGGCCGCGCTGGCCGGCGTGCGCGGGAAGCGGCGGATGCGCACGAATTCCTTGCCCACGGCGAGGCGGGCCTGCGGCGTGTAGGTGCCGGTCATGCTGCTCTGGACCAGGCGCACCACGAGCACGCGCGTGGGCGTGACGCCGAGCTGGTACCAGACGCGCTCGGGGCCGCCGGAGCGCTCCAGGGTCGGCCCCGCTCCACCGAGGTGCGCGAGGACCGCCTCGCCGGGCGCCAGAATGTCGGAGAAGTAATCGGGAGCTTGAGGCATCTGGCCGATCCCCGAAGACTGGTGTATCACGTCAGGATGAAGGGAGCTGGGCAGCCCTCCCGGACTGGTGTATCCTAGTCGTCTCGTAGGAGATCTCCGCATGCGCGTGATGCTGATCAACCCGCCCATCGACTCGGTGCTCGAGAACGGTCACGTCAGTCCCGTCACCCAGTACCTGTTCTTCAATTCGGCGCCGCTCGGTCTGCTCTACATCGCCGCTGCCCTCGAGCAGTCCGGCGAGACCGTCGCCTGCGTCGACGCCGCGGCGGAGCAGCTCAACGTCGCGGCCACGGTGCGGCGCGTCGAAGAATTCAAGCCGGACATCGTGGGCGTGGGCTCGTTTACGGTGAGCTTCGAGACGACGCGCCGGCTGGCGACGCAGCTCAAGCAGGCGATGCCGAACGTCCCGGTCATCCTGGGCAGCTACCACGTCACGCTGGTGCCCGATCAGGCCATGGGCCACGACTGCTTCGACGTCGGCGTCATCCACGAGGGCGAGCACACCATGCTCGAGCTCGTCGAGCACTACAAGGGACGCAAGGCGCTCGAGGACATCGGCGGGATCGTCTACCGCACGCCGAACGGCCTGCACCACACGCCGCACCGCAAGACCTTCCGCGAGCTCGACCAGCTCGCCTTCCCGGCCCGTCACCTGCTGCCGATGAACCTCTACCGGCCCATCCCGGTGGACGAGCACGACTTCCCGAAGTTCGCGATGATCACCAGCCGCGGCTGCCCGCACGCCTGCGCCTTCTGCCAGAAGTCCCGCTCGGGCTACCGCAGCCACAGCCCCGAGTACATCGTGGACGAGATCGAGCACCTCGTCCGCGACTTCGGCGCCAAGGACATCGCCTTCGTGGACTCGCTGTTCTGCGCGAACAAGCGGCGCGTCTACGCGATCTGCGACGAGATCATCCGCCGCGGCGTGAAGGTGAGCTGGACCTGCTCCACCCGCGTGGAGGTCGTGGACAAGCCGCTCTTGCAGCGCATGAAGGACGCCGGCTGCTGGCGCGCCCGCTTCGGGATCGAGAGCGGCTCGGACAAGGTGCTGGACTTCATCTCCAAGGGCATCACCAAGGAGAAGATCCGCGCCGCGATCACCGCCGCCCATGAGGTCGGGCTGCGCCCGAAGGCATTCTTCATCGTCGGTCATATGCCGGACACGCGCGAGACCATCGAAGAGACCATCGAATTCGCCAAGTCTCTGCCGCTGCACGACGTCACGGTGCAGATCAACACCCTGCTGCCGAAGACGCCGCAGATGGAGACCTGGGAGAAGGAGGGCCACAAGTACGGGCGCCTGGTGAACACGAACACCGACGAGAAGAGCTTCTGGGAGCCCACCTTCGTGCCCTGGGGTCTCGAGCCCCAGGACCTCGTGGACCTGCACCGGAAGTTCTACCGGGAGTTCTACTTCCGCCCCGTCACCCTGGCGCGGCACGCGGAGAACGTGCGCAACTGGCGCGACGTCGGCAAGTACATCCAGGCGTCGAACCTGTTCTCCTTCCTGTTCTTCAACGCCGAGAAGCCGTCGCTGTCCATGCTGAAGAGCATCTTCGGCGCCGCCAGCGGCGAGGGCACGGAGGCGGTGGCCTGAGCCATCGCGGCGGGGCGGCCGGAGCTCAGCGCTTCGGCGCGTCCACCCAGGCGTCATAGCGCTCGAAGACCTCGCGCCAGCGCTCGAAGAGCTCGCCGGGGTCCTTGACCATGCCGCGCACCAGCGCCGCGGAGGGCAGGTCGTCGTGGGCCGGCATGCGCAGGTGCGCGCGCAGGCGACCGAAGCTGTCCTTCTCCGCGGCGGCGGCGCCGAGGCGCACGACGTGGAAGGCGCGCAGGGCGTCGAGCTCGCGCGCCGGGTCGAGCAGAGGCCGCACCCACATCGGGCTGGCCTCGGGCCCGAGCTCGCCGAGCAGCCCGCGGAGCCCGCGCTGGCCGATCGCCGCCTGCGCCCGCTGCACCGTGCAGACCGCGTCGCGGCTGGCGGCGACGAAGATCTCCGCCGCCCGCGGGCGGTGCTCGATGAAGGGCGCGGAGGGGCCGAGGCGCCGCGCCTGCGCCCAGCTCACCGCCTGCTCGGCCAGGTTGAAGCCGATGGTCACCAGGCCGAGATCGCCGCTGGTGCGCAGCGCCGCCGCGAGCCGCAGCGCCCGCCCCAGCTCGGGCGCTCGAGGGTCCTTGCCGGCCACCGCCAGCAGCAGCTCGCCCATGGTCAGCGCGGGCACCGCCGTGAGCGCCTCCCCGCAGGGGTCCGCGCCGAGACCCGCCCCCGCCGCGTCCCAGCTCTCCAGGGCGCGCAGGGCGATCCGCCCCTCCTCCGGCAGATCGTCCTCGCGGAGCTGCCCGGCGGGGGAGAGGATCTGCGGTCTGGACAGCGCCGAGATCTCCGCGTGCCGGCGCTCCACCGCGAGATCGGCCTTGACGATGGCGCCCGTGTCTCCGGTCAGGGCGCTCATTCCCGCCCAGATCTCGATCTCCCGCCAGCGGGTCGCCAGCTCCTCCCCGCGGGGCGAAGCCGGAGCCCGCCAGGGGAGAATGAGCACCCCGAGCAAGGCCAGGACCACGCCCAGAAAGACGAGGACCAACAGTGTAGCGAGCGAGAGGCGAGCTTTCATCGACCTGGTGTCATGCTATCCGAAACCGTCCGGGAACGCGACCGGTTCAGTCAAGGAAGGTGGCCCACTTTGCGCTGAGGCCAGAAAAGGGACGCAAGTTCGCCGACGGGCTCGAAGCGGACATTTTTTGGCCTGTGAAACGGGACAGATTCGTGCAGGGGGTTAATTTTCTCATGCACCGCGGCACCGCGGCAGGCTGCCCGATCGTGGGCAGGACCCAAGAGAAAGCACCATAACCCGGCGCCAATGGGTGGCGGCGGGCTGGGCCCTTCTCCGTCACGAACACCTGCCACGCGCGGCGCATGGAGTGACCCCCATGAAGCGTGCCTTCATCGCGTTCGCCGTCCTTTGGATCTCCCTCCCCGGCGCCTCTCTGGCATGCGGGCTGGACGACTGCGCGTTGCCGGACGGAGATCACCTGGAGAGCCGGCGTTTCGACTCGATCCCAGCCGACGACTGGGCTTGGATGAACCATGATCTGGCGTTGGCCCGGTCCTTTCTCGAGGACGGCGACACCGCCAAGGCCCGGCAGATCGTCGCGGGGCTGGATTACGCCCTGCGGATCCGCGCCGACGAGATGGTGGCGACGCGCGGTCGTGTCCGCGTCGCGGCCTTCCATCGCGCGCTGCGGGCGCTGCAGCTCGACGCCGCTGGACCGGCTCTGGCTCGGATCGATCTGCGGCGTCTCACCGAGATCTCTGGTGATGTGAGCGGCGTCTCGGACGTCGTCGGCGCGCGCGCCGAGGACGGCGACGGAGACGGCGATCTCGAGCGGGACCGCGACGACGCGGCCGAGGAGGCCCGCCGCGAGGCGATGGGTCGCCACGAGCCGCAGCGTTCGGAGCCGCGCGAGGATCGCCAGGAGCGCGAGCTGCCCGAAGGTCCGCCTCAGCGCTGGTGATCTTCGCGCCCGGTGAGGGTCGGCCTCAGCTCAGCGCGCGCTTCAACAGCTCGCTGACGACCTGCGGATCGGCTCTCCCGCCGGTCCGCTTCATCACCTGGCCGACGAAGAAGCCGAGCAGGCCCGTCTTGCCCGCCCGCACCCCGGCCGCCTGGCCGGGGTTCTCGGCGATCAGCGCGTCGATCACGCCGGCGAGCTGATCGGGGTCCGAGACGCGGGACAGCCCGCGCGCGGCGATGATGGCGTCCGGGTCTCCCCCCGCGCGCACCAGCTCCGCCAGCACCTCCTTGGCGGCGGGCGTGGCCAGCGCGCCCTCGCGCTGCAGCACCACCAGTCGGCCGAGCGCGCTCCCCTGGAGCGGGAGCGTCGAGATGGGGCGCCCCTTCGCCTCGCCGACCAGCGCGTTGCACACCCAGTTGGCGACGGCCTTCGGGTCCTCGGCGACCCCGTCCGCCGCCTCGAAGAAGCTCAGCAGCTCTGGGTCGGAGGCCAGGGCGCGGGCGTCATCGGCGCTGAGACCGCGGGCGACGAGCGCGTCTGCGCGCGCGGTCTGCGCGGGGTCGAGGGGGCGGACCTCGCTCGGCTTCTTCGCCTTCATGGGCGACGCGGGCGGCGCCGCTCTGGGCGCGGGCGCCTTCTCCACCTTCTCCGCCTTCGGCCGCGTGTCGCGCAGCGCGATGATGCGGTTCATCACGAGCTTTCCTGGGGCGCTCTCGACCGGATCCGCCCAGAAGTAGCCGAGGCGCTCGAACTGGTAGCGGACGCCCGGCGCGTCGTTGGCGACGGAGGGCTCGATGAAGGCGCCCGGGAGGGTGATGAGCGAGTCGGGGTTCAGCTCGGACTTCCAGTCCGCGCCCTCCTGACCGACGCCGGGGGCCTTCACCGCGAAGAGGCGGTCATAGAGGCGCACCTCGCAGGGCAGCGCGTGGCTGGCGCTGACCCAGTGGATGGTGCCCTTGACGACGCGGCCATCGGCGGTCTGGCCGCCGCGGCTCTCTGGGTCCACCACGCAGCGGATCGCGGTGATCTCGCCGTCAGGACCCTTCTCCACGCCGGTGCAGCGGATGATGTAGCCGTAGCGCAGGCGCACCTCGCGCCCGGGGGCGAGCCGGTGGTAGCCGGCCGGCGGCTCCTCCAGGAAGTCGTCCCGCTCGATGTACAGCTCGCGCGTGAACGGCACCGGACGGCTGCCCTCCTTCGGCACGTCGTGCGGCCAGTAGGAGGCGTCGAGCAGCTCGACGCGCTCGGCGTCCCAGTTCTCCAGGATCACCTTCAGCGGCCGGAGCACGGCCAGCACACGCGGGGCCTGCGTGTTCAGGTTGTCGCGCAGGCAGTTCTCCAGCAGCTCCACCTCGACGGTGCTGTTGGCCTTGGCCACGCCGATGCGGTCGGCGAAGTCGCGCAGGGCCTCCGGGGTGACGCCGCGGCGGCGCAGGCCGGCGATCGTGGGCATGCGCGGATCGTCCCAGCCGCTCATCAGGCCGCTCTGCACCAGCTCGATGAGCTTGCGCTTGCTCAGCACGGTGTAGGTCAGGCTGAGGCGGGCGAACTCGATCTGCCTGGGGCGCGCGGGAACCGGGCAGCTCTGCACGAGCCAGTCGTAGATGTCCCGGTTGTTCTCGAACTCCAAGGTGCAGATGGAGTGGGTGATGCCCTCGAGCGCGTCCGAGAGGGGGTGTGCGAAATCGTACATCGGGTAGATGCACCAGGCGTCGCCCGTGCGGTAGTGGTGCGCGTGCCGGATGCGGTAGAGCAGCGGGTCGCGCAGCTTCATGTTCGCGGCGGCCATGTCGATGCGGGCGCGCAGCGTGCAGGTGCCGTCGGGGAAATCTCCGGCGCGCATCCGGCCGAGCAGCTCGAGGTTCTGCTCGACGGTGTTGGCGCGACCGGGGCTCTCGCGGCCAGGCTCGTTGACGGTGCCGCGCCAGACGCGGATCTCCTCCTCCGACAGCGGACAGACATAGGCCAGCCCGCGCTGCACGAGGTCCACGGCGAAGGCGTAGAGCTGCTCGTAGTAGTCCGACGCATACAGCACGGCGCCAGGCTCAAAACCAAGCCAGCGAACGTCATTCTGAATGGACTGGACGTACTCGATGTCCTCCGTCGTCGGGTTCGTGTCATCCATGCGAAGGTTGCACACGCCGCCGTAATCGCGCGCCAGGCCATAGTTCAGACAGATCGACTTGGCGTGCCCGATGTGCAGGTACCCGTTCGGCTCGGGCGGGAAGCGCGTGACGACGCGCCCGCCGTAGGTGCCGGCGGCGTTGTCGGCGTCCACGATCGCGCGGATGAAGTTCGAGCCCCGATCGGGAGCCTCGACGGGGGGAGCGCTCTTGTCCATGACCATCCTCTTCCAGAGGCTCCGCAGCTAACCCGATCGAGCCCTCCCCGCCCCCTTCGCGCCAGACTCAGCGTTTGACCGAGGGCGCGAGGATCCGACCGTCCGCCGTGATCTCTGGCGCGGTGCCCGGGAAGTCCGCCGCCCCCAGCTCCTGCAACAGCGGGATGACCTGACCCGCCGGATCGGGGGCCGGCAGGCCGGCGCCCTCCTGCAGCGTGGGCAGCACCTTGCCGCCGAGGAAGCGCCCCTGCCCATCCAGCTCCGCCTCGAGCACGAGGCTGACGCCCAGGTTCCCCTTGAGGTTGAAGCGCCCATAGGTGGCGAAGTTGCCGAGGGAGTAGGCGATCAGGCGCTCCTTGTACACCTCGAGGGCGCGCGGGACGTGCGGCCCGTGGCCCAGGACGAGATCGGCGCCAGCGTCCACGACCGCATGCGTGAACTTGCGCAGATCTCCCCGGTTCTCGCCGTAGAAGAGCTCGGGGCCCTGCGGGACGTTCAAGGCCTTCGAGCCCTCCGCGCCGCCGTGGAAGGACACGATGACCAGGTCGTGCCGCGCGGCGAGCCCGCGCACCAGGGCGACCGCGGTCTTCAGGTCATTGAGGTTGTGCGCCGAGTCTGCGCTGTGAAAGCCGATCATCGCGACGCTGAGCCCGTTCTTCTCTACCGTCGCCACCGTGCCGTGCCGACCGGAGAAGGCGATGCCCAGCGGCGCGAGCGCCGCCTCGGTCTGCAACCGGCAGACCTCGCCGAAGTCGTTGGCGTGGTTGTTGGCGGTGCTCACCAGGTCGATGCCGACCTCGCTCAGGTACTTCGCGTAGCGGGTGGGCGTGCGGAAGGCGTAGCAGTTGCTGCCCTCGCGGCACTTGCTGGTCGTGCCCGTGTCGCAGAGCGGACCCTCCAGGTTGGCGAAGGTGAGGTCCGCCTGGGAGAGCAGGCTGGCGACGGGCTGAAAGTAGGCCGCGCCGTCATTGTCGGGCATCAGCGCCGGCTCTGGGAAGTCGCTGCCCATCATCACGTCGCCCACGGCTCGCAGGCGCAGCCGCGCGCTGGCCGGGGGCGCCGGTCGCGCCGCCGTGGGGCTCTTCGCCCAGGTCTCCAGCAGATCGGCGATGACCAGCTTCCCGCGCGCCGTGGGCAGGTGCTTCCCGACCTCGGCGTGGCCGGGCTCCAGCCTGACCACGGTCTCCCAGGCGTTGACCACCCCGACCCAGTCCTCCTTCATCCACCGCACCCAGCCGAGCTCCCACCAGCAGCTCACGCGGCCGGGATCGACCTTGATGCAGGCGTCGAGCGCCTTGCCCGCGGCGCTCCAGTCCTTGAGCCCGAGGGCCGTCACGGCCTCCTGGTAGTGGGTCTCCGCCTGCTCGGCGGGCGTGGCCGCGTGCGCGAACAGCGAGAGGAGCACGCCGAAGACAGGGAACAGAAGGGTCGATCGCATCGAGCACTCCCAGGCCGACGCGAAGCTAACCCGTCGCGCCGACGTCCAGAGCGAACGCGAGCGGAGCGGGATACAATGGCTCCCATGGTATCCCTCCTTCTCCTCCTCCTCGCATGCGGGACGCAACCCAAGTCACTGCTGGCCTGCAAGGACATCGCGTGCAAGAAGCAGGTCGCGACCACGCAGTGGAAGAGCGACCAGGACGCGCTCGTCCGCGATCTCGCGCTGGTCACCGACCCTATCGAGCAGGTCGCGCTGGTCGAGGCCCTGACGGAGGCCTACCCGGGTGAGACGGCGGCCCTCTGCGAGCTCCTGCCCGAGGGGGCCGGCCGTGAGCGCTGCGACCGCATCAACATCCGGCCCCACCTCGCCTCCCGCGGCACGACCACCTCCGGCACCGGCGCGGTCAACACCACGACCGCCGCCAGCACGAGCGCGGTCTCCTCGGTGGATCTGAAGTCGGCCAGCGTGACGCACGGGCCGGGCATGACCCTGCTGATCCCGTCGGACTACACGCCCTTTCAGACCTCGCCCTGGGACGACATGGCCGTGCGCGCGGTGACCTGCGAGGACGAGCCCTCCGAGCGGGCCTGCCGCGCCGCCGCGGCCCAGGGCTACGCGCGCGAGGGCAAGACCGACTGGGCCGCTGGCGCCTGCGCGGGCATCGAGGCCGGACAGTGGCGCTGGGAGTGCATGTTCAACGCCGCCGAAGAGGCCTCTGGCCGAGGCGGCGCCGACCACGCGCGCACCGCCTACGAGCTCTGCCTGGGATCCGGTGACTACCTGGCCAACTGCTTCGCCCACGCGGCGATGGGCCTGGCGCAGTCCGCCCCGCCCGCCACCGCCGCCACGGTCGAGGAGTGGCAGCGCGTCATCGACAGCGTCGCGGCGGCCCGCGACACCATCAAGGTGCGCGACGCCGATCTCGCGGATCGCATCGCCGAGCGTATCTGGGCGGAGGCCATCCTCTTCGCCTACCGGCGGGTCACGGAGCTGAGCGGCGACCCCCTCGATGTCCTGCCGCCCGAGGCCGTCCCGCACATCCACGCCGCCGCCGCCTGGCAGCTCGTCTCCGTCGAGGGCGACGAGGAGCGGACGCTGGCGCAGTGGGGCGAGCGCATCGACGAGGTCCTGGCCTCGCGCCTCAAGGGCAAGGGCGGCCCGGTCGGGGTCGGCACCCGAGGCACGCCCGTCAAGAACCTCTGGGTTCAGCTCTACGCGGGCGAAGAGATCTTCGAGCAGGTGCTCTACCTGGGGCAGGCCAAGCGCGTGCGCGCGGCCGACCCCAGCGCTGACCGTCTCGTCTGCGTGCTCGAGGCCATCGGCCGCGCGCCCAACCGCCCGGCGAAGCTCTTCGTCGAGGCGCTCGACCACCCGAACCGCGAGGTTCGCTGGACGGCCGCGCGGCTGATCCAGGCCCTGGACACCTCGGGCCTCTACACGGTGCAGCTCCTGTCCAAAGAAGACCCGCTCGTCCGAGGCCGCGGGGTCCAGATCAGCGCGGGGGGTATGAGCGGACCTGGGGGCGGGATACCCAAGCAGAACACACCTTGATCGCGGCGCTTCTCCTCCTGCTCGCCTGCGGCGACGGCCTCCCCGAGCAGATCGAGGCGTGCCCCGACGAGGCCTGTCGTCAGTCCTTCGTCCTCGACGCCTACGCCCGCGATCCGAAGGAGGGCGTAGACGCCCTGGAGCGCGTCGCCGATCCGGTCGAGCGCGTGGTCATCGTCACGCGCATCGTCGAGACCTGGCCCGGCCGAACGCGCGATCTGTGCAGCAAGCTGACCCTCGGCCCGCCGCGCACCCGCTGCGAGCGCATCAACGGCCGCCCGCACCTTCAGACGGCGCCGCCCGTCCGCTCCAGCACCGTTCGGGCGAGCGGGGGCCCCTCCTCCTCGTCCCTGCCGTCGCCCCCCGCGGCCAGCTCGCCCTACCACGACCTGCAGCCCACGAAGGGCCCCTGCCAGAGCCGCCGCGAGCCCCACATCTGCTACACGACCCAGGCCATGCGCGAGGCGCTGGAGAACCCGCGGCTCGCGGCCACGAGCTGCGCGGGCATCCAAGAGAAGAAGTGGGCCTCCGAGTGCATGTTCAACGCCGCCGAGATGCTGGTCAACGCGCGCCAGGCCGCCGGCATCGAGGGGGCGAACGACCTCTGCATCGCGGCCGTGCCCTTCTCCTCGAACTGCCTGGCGCACGTCACCGTGATGCTGGCCAGGACCGCCCCCGACGCCACCGAGCGCGACCCCGCCGTCTGGGCGCAGACGCTGCCGGCCGCCGACGGGATCCTGGCGTACTGGAAGGAGCGAAGCCCGGAGTACGCGGAGCTCTTCGTCGATCGGTACTGGTCGGAGCTGATGAGCCTGTCCTACGCCGGCACACCCCAGGTCACCGGCGGGCCCTTGGACGGCCTCCCCGAGGCCGCCTGGCCCCAGGTCCGCGCCGCCGCGGCCTACCGCCTGATGGAGCTGGAGGGCATCGCCCGCTATCCGAGCCTGGAGGCCTGGACCAGCGCCGTCGAGGCCGCCCTGGCCTCCCGCGCCGAGACCCCTCACCGCGCCCCTCCAGCGCCGGAGCACAGCCCCCGCCGCGGTCAGCAGCCCGGGACGGACGTCCCGAGCAGCGGCGTGGCCCTCTTCCAGGGGAAACAGAACTTCTGGGAGGACGACGAGCCCGGCGACGAGGTCTGGCGCTCCGCCTTCTACTGGGGCACCGCGCGACGGGCGGTCGCGACCGACGCGCGCACCGACATCGCCCTCTGCGTGCTCGAGGCGGCCGCGCAGCACGGCTCCCAGGCGAAGAAGGCGGGAGATCGCGCGGCCGTCGAGAGCGCCAGAGCTTTGCTCAGCGAGGCCGCGCGCGCGCCCGAGCCGGTCGTGCAGTGGGCCGCGACCCGCCTCCTGAAGCGGGCGCTGCCCGAGTAGCCATTCCTCGCCGTGGGCGAGGAATGGCTACGTATTGCTGGCCGCGGAGCTCGTCTCTGGCGCAAAGAAGTGGGGTCGTGTCGGTCTTGACACCGCAACGCCAGAGCCGTCCGCGGCGCGGCCTCCGGCCGCACGCCAGGTCACAAAGCCGGGTTTTCGGCACCCGGCTTTGTGACCTGGCTA
>CAZKWG010000030.1:0-12384 GCA_964556105.1 uncultured Enterobacterales bacterium
CTCCTGCTGGGCCTGCTCGGGATCATGGGCGTCGCAGGTCTGTTCTGGTATTACAGCGCGGACCTGCCCACCGTCGAGGCGCTCGGCCAGTACCGCCCGCCCACGGTCACGGTGGTCCACGACCGGAACGGAAAGGTGCTGGGGGAGATCTACGAGAAGCGGCGCTATGTCGTCGAGCTCGACAAGATCCCCAAGCATGTCCAGGACGCCTTCATCGCCGCCGAGGACGCCAACTTCTGGGAGCACACCGGCATCGACGTCGGCGGGATCTTCCGCGCCGCCGGCCGAAACCTGGCCAAGGGCAAGGCCGCCCAGGGCGCGTCCACGATCACGCAGCAGGTGGCGCGCAACTTCCTGCTCACCAGCGAGAAGACGGTCACCCGCAAGATCAAGGAGGTCGTCCTCGCGCGCCGCATCGAGCAGGCCTTCGACAAGGAGCACATCCTCTTCCTCTACCTGAACCAGATCTACCTGGGCTCGGGCGCCTACGGGGTCGAGGCTGCATCGCGGACCTATTTCGACAAGCATGTCCAGGACATCACGCTGGGCGAGGCGGCCATCCTGGCCGGTCTGCCCCAGCGGCCGAGCGACTACTCGCCGCTTCAGAACTGGGACAAGGCGCGGGCCCGACAGGAGTACGTGCTCACCCAGCTCCTGGAGAAGGGCTACATCGACCAGAAGACGCACGACGAGACGCTGAACACGCCGGTGGACATCGTCCACAAGGAGAACCCCTTCGTCGGGCTGGCCCCGTATTTCACCGAGCATGTCCGCCGCTATCTCGTGGAGACCTACGGCTTCGACAAGGTCTACAACGACGGGCTGACCGTGGACACCACCTGCGACCTCGAGCTGCAGCAGGCCGCGCAGGAGGCCGTGATCGCGGGCGCGGGTCGGGCGGACAACCGGGTCGGCTGGCGGGGTCCGCTGTCGCACATCGAGGATGTCGCCATCCAGCCGCGCCTGGACGCGCAGGAGAAGGCGCTGCGCGAGGAGGCGAGCAAGCAGATTCTGCGCGTGGCGGAGCAGAAGAGCCCGCAGGCCGGCTATGGCCCCGTGCCCGATGTCTCGCCGCTGACAGTGGGCCGACGCTACGAGGCCGTGGTGCTCGAGGTCGCGCAGAAGCACGCCGTGGTCGGCATCGGCCGGCACAAGGCGCTCATCCCGCTCTCCTGGTCGGGGTGGACCTACAAGCCCAACCCGGAGCGGAGCTGGAAGGGCCGCGTTCAGGACGACATGACCCGCGTGTTGACGCGCGGCGACATCGTCGAGGTCTCGCTGGAGGGGCTCTCTACCGAGACCTTCGACAACCTGAAGGGCTACCAGGGCGCCGGTCCAGGCCCCTTCGCCGCGGCGAAGCTCTATCAGGCGCCGGAGCTGGAGAGCGCGCTGCTCTCCTATCGTCTGGAGGACGGCGCCGTCCTCGCCATGGTCGGCGGCGTGGACTTCGAGAAGACGGAGTTCAACCGCGCGACGCAGGCCCAGCGGCAGGTCGGATCGACCTTCAAGCCCATCGTCTACGCGGCGGCCATCGAGACGAAGAAGTTCACGGCGGGCTCCATCATCCAGGACGCGCCGCTGGTCTTCAACGTCCTCGACGAGAAGCTCTGGAAGCCGGACAACTACGGGGAGGACTTCCTCGGACACATCACGCTGCGCAAGGCCCTGCAGATGTCCAGGAACGTCTGCACCATCCGCGTGCTCGACCGCATCGGGCTGGACTCGGTCTTCGACATGGCCGGGCCGCGGCTGCGCATCGGCTACGACAGCCCGAGCTGTCACCGCAACCTGATCCCCGAGGGGGAGGCCTGCGACGGGGCCGTGGAGCCGAGCCCGGTGGCGGGCCGCGTCTGGTGCACCGGCTGCGACCCGAGCTCCTGCCCGCTGGTGCAGACCACGGCGGAGACGAGCTGCCTGGACACGCCGATCCAGGACGGTGATGCGCAGTGGTGCCACTCCTGCGACGTCAACCTGCGCGCCTGCGACTGGATCGCCGAGGACATGCTGCCCGAGGGCGACCGCTGCCTCGACCCGCGCAAGGACGCCGAGGGCAAGATCTGGTGCCGCTCCTGCGACCTGTCCATGGGCCTGGGCTCGAGCTCGCTGACCATGCTCGAGCTGACGCGGGCCTACTCCGCCTTCGCGACCTACGGGCGGCTGGTCGAGCCCCACTGGATCGACCGGGTCGTAGACCGGGACGGCACGGTGATCGAGTCCTGGAGCCCGCCCTCGGAGTGGCCGGTCGTCATGGACAAGGGGGTCGCGGCGATCGCGCACTGGCTGCTGGTGCAGGTCGTGCAGGGCGGCACGGCGGCCAAAGCCCAGAAGCTGGGGATGCACCTCGCGGGCAAGACCGGGACGACGAACGACTTCTTCGACGCCTGGTTCGTGGGCTACAGCCCCGACCTGATCACCACCGTCTGGGTCGGCTACGACCAGCCGAAGTCCATGGGGCAGTCGTTCACCGGTGGCGACACCTCGTTGCCCATCTGGATGGATTACATGGAAGACGCCGCGCCCGAGGACAAGGACCGGCCCTTCCCTCCTCTGCCAGGGGTCGAGTCCGTGCCCATCGACGAGTCCACCGGCCGCGTCGCCAAGGGCGGCTACCCGATCCCGATGCTGCCAGGCACGGCGCCCACCAACGCGGTCGTCGAGGTCGGCCAGAAGACCTCCGAGGACCTGCTCACGAGTGACTTCTGATGACCCGCCTGCTCCCTCTGCTGGCTCTCCTCGTCGCCTGCGACGAGACCTCGTACAGCTACACCCTGCGCTGCGACGTGAGCCTCAGCGCGATCGCTCCAGCGGAGGCCGCGCCCGGCGAGACCGTGACCCTCACCGGCGCGCCGTTCACCCACGTCTGGGACACCGCGGTCTACCTCGACCAGACGCGCGTGCCGGTCAGCGAGGTAGACCGCGACACCTGCGACGCGTGCGACGAGTGCCGCGACGAGCAGGGCTGCACGGAGTGCGTGGCGTGCGACGCCTGCGCGATCGTCTGCGAGAGCACCTGCGTGGAGACCACGAGCTTCGTCGTCCCGGAGCTCCCCTCGGGTGAGGTCGCGGTGCGCCTCTTCAACGTCCACGGGCAGAGCACGCCCCTGACGTTGACGGTGCTGAGCGACGCCGTAGGCGGCGAGACCGGCGCGACCGAGACCGGCACCGCAGAGACCGGCACCGCAGAGACCGGCACGACCGAGACCGGCACGACCGAGACCGGCACCGCAGAGACCGGCGCGACCGAGACCGGCACCGCAGAGACCGCCGACACGTCCACGCTCTAGATACTGAACAGACGTACACCACAACTCAAGCGGTTCCCAAACGAAGGAAGCGGCCCATGAGGCCGCTTCCTATCTCACCGCTCTCGGCGCGGTCTTCGCGTCTGAACACGCGAGACCATGGCCAGAGATCAGCCGTTCGAGATGTTCTCGCGCAGGGTCTTGCCGGGCTTGAAGAAGGTGTAGGAGCGAGCCGGGATCTCGATCTTCTTGCCGGTCGAGGGGTTCGTGCCCTTGCGCGCGGCGCGCTCCTTGGTCGCGAAGGTGCCGAAGCCCGGGATCGTGACCTTCTTGCCGTTGTTCAGCTCGCTGGAGATGATGCCGCGCTCGGGATCGCCATCGAAGATCGCGTTGAGGACGTCCATGGCCTTCGCCTGGGAGATACCGCTCTTCTTGGCGAGGTTGGCGGCGAGTTCCTTCTTGTTCATGGTATGCTCCGTCCCAGCTTGCTGGGCGCTGATCGGGTGGTTGGGGACTGGCAAGGCGAACGAATCCGAACCGCGCACGGCTGGCGCCCCGGCAGAGAACAGACGAACTGCTTCCGCAGGACGCGCCGGGCGCATACTGCACGCTCGAGGATGGCCCCTCTACAGAGGGTCTTCGCGCTACCGAGGCACTTCTCGATGACGGGCGGGAGAACGACGTCCCCGCTGTCGCATTGCATATAGCAGGGACCGCGCCGAGACAACAAGGCGTGATCGGAAAAAAAACGCACATCTCACCGTAGCTGAGCGCGTTGTCGCCGATCCCCGCTTAGGTTGGATGTCGAAAATCGGCGTTTCCCTTAGATCGACCTCTGGGTACCTGTGCACGCCGTCGCGGAGCGGCGAAGACGCCGTACAGCACGGCGCATGGGGGCCATCGACCGCCCCGCGGGCGAGCGCGACCCGACGACGTGCCCGCTCGGCGGTGAGGCCGCGCGACAGAACCCTTGCGCCCGCAGGGGGAAGTCTGCTATGTCTGCCAGACCATGACGGGCGACGTACGTCCCCGGCCCCACAGCTCCTCTCAAGCAGATCCTCTCAAGCAGCCCCAGTCAAGCCTCTTCCTCCCTCCTCGGACCCTCTCGGAGCGCAGATGCGCCTCAGCACCCTCCTCGGATCTTGCCTTCTTCTCGTAGGGACGACGCCCGCCTACGCTGGGGGCGTCGGCCTCGTAGGGACAGGGGGACTTCACACGGCGAAGGCCTACTACTACGACGCGGCCAACGAGCAGGGGATCGACAGCCAGGTCCGGCCGAACGCGGGCCTCGCGCTCGAGGGGATCTTCGGCGCCAGCGATGATCGCATCGTCGGCCTCATGCGCGTGTCCGTGCTGAGCGACGCGCCCGTCGCGGAGCCCGATATCGGCGATCTCAACCCGGACGAGGTCACGACGCCCCCTTACGCGGACCAGCCCTGGACCCAGACCGGGGTGATGACCGTGGGCGTGCAGTGGGGCCTCTACGGAGATCCCGAGGCGCTGCAGCTCGTGCTCGCGACCAGCGTGGGCACCGGCTTCATGACGAAGAACAGCACCGAGTACCTCCTCGCTGAGGTCGGCCCCGGCGTCACGTGGAACATGTCGGAGAAGGTGCAGCTCGTGGGCAACCTCACGGGCATGGCGCGCTACCGCAAGGGCTTCTCCTTCGGCGGGAACGCCTACGCGGGCGTCCGCTTCCTCTTCGACTGATGAGGGCGGTGGGGGCCGCGCTGCTCCTCCCGCTGACGTTCGCTGTGGGCTGCGCCGCGCCGGAGGGCGCTGAGTCCCCGTGGTGGGCGCAGCGCCAGCCCGACGGTCCCTGCTGGCAGGTGAACCTGAAGGACGGGCTGGACACCGAGACCGCGGACGAGGTCCACGGGCTGTACCGGTGCCTGAACCAGGACGGCGGGCTGGACAGCCTCGCGGGCCTGGACGAGGCGATGGACGCCAGCTCCCGGCAGGACCGCCCGCTCGGGGGCGAGGTCGGGCTGCTCGTGCGAGGCCTGGCGGAGGCCGAGCTCGACGTCTTCGAGACCGCCGACGTGCTGCTCGCCCTGCTCGAGGACGAGGATCGCCCGGTCGAGCCCGCGATGGAGTTGCTCGTCGAGCTCCTCTATGCTCAGCCTTACGCCGTGATCGCGGGCGGCGGCGTGACCCTGGAGAGCGAGTCCGCGCTCGAGGGCGGCGCCGTGGTGCCGCTGCTGCCGGTCGTGTCGCAGGTCTCGACGGCGCTGCTCGACGACGACGGGGAGATGGTGGCGCTGGCCTCCGACGCGCTGGCCTCGGACATGCTGGACGACGGCGTGTGCACGGTCGTCGGTCTGGCGAGCTCCGAAGACGACGAGGTGGTCGAGCTGCGCGAGCGCCTGCTGCCCGACCTGGGCGCCGCGCTCGACGCGACCCACGACGCGAGCAATGACCGCTGGGACGCCTCCAGCGGCGACTCGCTGCGCGACCTCCTCGAGGCGACCCTGCTCGAGACGCGGGGCGACGGCAAGAACGCCATCGCGGCCCTCTCGGACGACCTGACGCCCATCCTGGAGAACGAGGAGGTGCGCGACCGCCTGGCCGCCCTGCTCGATGACCTGGCGCGCCAGGGGGCGCTCGAGGAGCTCCCGCTCTGGGCGCAGCACCTCGCCGAGGTGGACGTCGATGGCACGCGCCGGTGCAGCGCCTCGATCACCACGAGCTGCTCGGACGCCGACTCCGCGCTCACCGCGCTGGTGCGCCTGCTCGCCACCGCCAACACCGAGGTCGAGTGCTCGGTCATCGGCCTGGAGGTCTTCAACGACAACCTGGCCATCGAGCTGCTGATCACGCTGGCGGGCTGGGAGTCGGACACCATCGAGAGCTTGAACCAGATCCTCGGCGATGTGCTGGGCTACGAGATCTCGGGCGACCTGCTGGGCTGGGTGCTCACCGCCTGCTCGGGCATCGACGACACCGAGCAGCTCGTCTCGGACCTCGGCTCGTTGGAGCGGCTCAACGATCCGGAGTCGGGCCAGCTGCTCACCGTGCTGGTGGACGCGCTCGGCGCGCTCTACGACGAGGACGCCGGGCTCAACGAGCTCGAGGCGCTGGCCAACCTGCTCACCATCGCCCATGATCGCGACCTCCTGCCGCCGGTCGAGGAGGTCCTGCACGACCTGGCAGGCTCCGCGCTGATGAGCGATCTGGGGCGTCTGGTGCCGCTGCTGCTCGATCCGAGCCCGCTCGAGGTCGATGGCTGCCCGGAAGGCTCGGCCCCCCTGGACTTCCCCGCCATCTGGGCGCTGTTGAAGACCGCGCTGACCGAGCAGGATCGGGGAGAGGCTCCCCTGCTCACGCTGCAGCCCGTGCTGAACGCCGCGCTCGGCCAGGAAGGGACCTGGACGGCGATCGACAACCTGGCCGGGCTGATGCAGGAGGACGAGGCCACGCTGCAGCAGGCGCTGCCCCTGGTGGCCGAGATCGTCGCGGCGGATCCCGATCTCTCGCTGGTCGCCGATCTCGCTCCGCTGCTCGAGGACGACGAGGTCCGCGAGCCCCTGCTGCGCATCGCCGAGTCCCGCACGCTCACGGACGCGCTCGGACATACAGAGCTCAGTCAGGAAGGACCCCTGCCTTTCGCCGCGAGACTGGTTACCGGGGGGACTGTCGACTCGCTGCTGCGCACCCTGGACCTGCTCCTGGATACGCTCGGCGCCTGAGATCAGAGGGGTATCCATGAGCTCGGACCAGCCTGTGAGCGAGCTTCCCGCTCCGGATGTGCAGCACAGCGCCCTCCCCCAGCCCGCGGATGGCGTCGCCCACGCCTATGGCCCGCGCGTACACCTGCTCTCCTTCGCCTGGCCCATCTCCCTGCTGGCGCGGCTGTGCTCGGAACGGACGACGCAGCCAGAGGTGAACGCCCTGGTCTCGCGCCTCTACGACTGGCTGCTGGCCGAGGTGGCCAGCCGGGAGCTCGTGCAGGCCTCGGCCGCCGTGCCGACCCGGATGCAGGCGCACAACCCCGAGGGCGTCTACCAGGGGCAGCGCCTCGAGCCGGATCAGCGGGTGGTCGTCGTGGACATCGCGCGGGCCGGGATGCTGCCCGCCCTGCGCTTCTATGAGGGCCTGAACCATCTGCTCAACCCCGAGCACGTGCGCCAGGACCACGTCATCGCCAGCCGCGTCGCGGACGAGAGCGGCCGCGTCGTCGGCGTGCGCGTAGACGCGACCAAGATCGGCGGCACGGTCGAGGGCGCCACCGTCTTCCTCCCCGACCCGATGGCCGCGACCGGGACCAGCGTGTCCGCGGTCATCCGGCGCTACCTGAACGAGCTCGGCGGGCGCCCGAGGCGCATCGTCGCGGTGCATCTCATCGTCACGCCCGAGTACCTGCGCGAGATCACCCACGCCTTCCCCGAGGTCGAGATCTACGCGGTGCGGCTGGATCGCGGCCTCTCCGAGGCCAGCGTGCTCTCGACCACGCCGGGGGCGCGCTGGGACGAGGAGCGCGGCCTCAACGATCACCAGTACATCGTCCCCGGGGGCGGCGGATTCGGTGAGATCATGAACAACGCCTGGATCTGAGCGCTGGAGGACCCATGACCAACCCGCACCTGCGCGTGCTGATCTCCGAAGAGGAGATCGCGCGTCGCGTCAAAGAGCTCGGCGCCGAGATTCGTGCCCACTACGGTGACGCGGCGATCACCTGTATCGGCGTGATGAAGGGCAGCTTCATCTTCATGTCCGACCTGGTCCGCGCCATCGGCGGCGAGCTGCGCTGCGAGTTCCTGAGCGTCTCCAGCTACCACGGCGGGACCCGCTCGACGGGCGTGGTGCGGATCACCGAGGATCTCCGCCACCCCATCGAGGGGCAGCACTGCCTCATCATCGAGGACATCATCGACACGGGCCTCACCATGGACTACCTGCTGCGCATGCTGCAGGTGCGGCGCCCGCGCAGCCTGGAGATCTGCTCGCTCCTGGACAAGCCGGCGCACCGCGAGGTGCCGTGCAGCGCCGACTTCGTCGGGTTCTCCATCCCCGACGAGTTCGTCGTGGGCTACGGGCTGGATCTGGGCGAGCTCTACCGCAATGTCCCTTATATCGCGGTGTACACGCCATGACGCCCACGCGCATCGCCACCGACGCGGCTCCCGCGGCCATCGGCCCCTACGCGCAGGCCATCCAGGCGGGCGAGCTGGTGTTCTGCTCGGGCCAGATCGGGCTGGTCCCCGGGACGCGCTCGCTCTCGGGTGAGGACGTGGGCTCGCAGACGCGCCAGGCCCTGCAGAACCTCTCCGCGGTGCTCGCGGCGGGCGGCAGCGGGCTGGACCGCGTCCTCCAGACGACGGTGTATCTGCTGGACATGGCGGACTTCGCGGCGATGAACCAGGTCTACGAAGAGCTCTTCGGCGACTGGAAGCCCGCGCGCGCGACCGTGGCGGTGGCCGGCCTTCCCCTGGGCGCCCGCTTCGAGATCTCCTGCGTCGCCGCGCGCCGCTGAGCGCGTCAGCCCTCAGAGATCGCGATCAGGGAGCGACCAGACGCTGGCGCCGGGCTCCTCGGCGCGCAGGGTCGCGTGGGCGCCGAGCCAGTCGCGGAGGCGCTCCCGCTGCTCGCTGGACAGGCGGTCCTCGAGGACGAGGATCTGCTCGAAGGGCAACCCGGACCAGAGGGTCGCGTCGGAGGGCATGGGCCGCGACTGGTGCAAGGCCGAGTCGCCCATCGGCGTGTCCGCGACGGCGGAGAGGCGGACCAGGGCATGGAGATCGGACGGGAGGCGCCCGCGGCCGTAGTCGTAGGCTATCGGGACCCCGGCGCGCCCGGCGAGGTAGAGCGTCTCCTTGGGGGCCAGCCCAGGATGCCAGAGCGGCGGGTCCCCGCTGGGGAAGATGATGGTCGGCCCTCGTAGCGCAGACAGGGCGTCGAGCGGCGTCTGCACCCGCGTGGCGGGGACGCTGAGCCAGGGCTGATGGAGCCAGGCCTCGGCCACCGTCAGCAGCCCGAGCAACAGGACAGGCCAGCGCCGCGCGCCGATGGCCAGGCTGGCCGACACCGCGGCCAGCACGATGAACGGCGCGAGCACCCGCGTGGGGTTCCCCATCGTGTTGGTCAGCGGCAGGACGCGGAGCAGCTCTTGAAGGAGGCCGGGGCCCTCGGCCTGCCAGAGCCCGGTGAGCGCTCCGAGGCGCGCCGGACCTGGCCCCACGGCGAAGACGAGCAGCCCGAGGAGCGCATAGGGCCTGCTCTTCTGCGTGAGCAGGCCGATCAGCAGCGCGATCAGGACCGCCCCCCCTCCCGGGAGTCGCGAGACGGTGTACTTCCAGCCGGTCGCGCTCCGAGAGCTGGAGCGGTTGCGCAGCTCCGCCTCGGACTTTCCGCCCTTGCGTGGCCCCTTCGGACCTGCCTCGGCCTCTTTTCCGTCGTCGATCGGCGCCGCGACGGGGTCACCTCCACCTGGCCCCGCACCCTCCGGCACGCGCGGCCCCTTCCAGGCCCGACCATCGGCGTGCACCATCGCGCCTGGGCTCGGGTGATAGCCGCGCCCCTGGTACTGCGGCCCCAGGCGCCCTCTCGCGCCGCCCTCGGTGATCGCCAGCGGGGCCAGGGCGAGCCCGCAAGCCAGCGCGCCCACCCCTCCGATGGCCAGCGAGGCCCGCCAGCGCCGCGGCCGGAACAGCGCCGCGGCCGCTCCGATGAACGCCAGGTAGACCGCGTAGTAGGGGCTCGATGCCGCCACCGCGAACACGCCCACCCCAGCCAGGGCCAGCGGCCCACGCCACGGTCCTCCCTCGCCGATCGTCCGCCCGGCGTGGATCATCGCCGCGCCGGCCAGCGCCAGCAGACCGACCGCCTCGACCTCCAGCACGAGATCGGCCAGGTTCCGCATCAGGTAGGGCGTGAGCTGCACGAGGAGGCCGGCCAGCGCCGCAGGCCCCCGCTCCGCTCCCAGGGTCCGAGCCAGGATGTACGGCCCGAAACCCGCGAGAAAGGCCAGGAGCAGCGTGACCAGCGTGAGCCCCGCCGTGTCGCCGAACAGCGCGCTCAGCGGCACCGCGACGGCCTGAACCAGGCTGTCGGTGGGCCAGAACAGGACCTGCGCCGGATAGCCCGCCAGATCGGCGTACCCCCAAGGGGCCTCGCCCGTGGCCCAGCGCGTGACCTGCGCGGTCACGAAGAGCCTGCCCCAGCCCTCTCCCAGCGGCGCCCCGGGGATATGACCTGGCGCGAAGGCCAGCCGCAGCTCGGCGAGCGCGACGCCCAGCAGGAGCAGCGGCCCCGCCACCGCGCTCAGGCGCGCTCGCCAGCCCGTCATGGGTGAATCCGCGTGCAGGGGCCGCCCGTCGCCACGCGCGGCAGCGCCTCGGGGCTGGTGATCCACACCTCCCCTCCCCCGCCGGCGAGAAACAGAAGAGCCGCCTGTATCTTGGGGCCCATCGAGCCCGCCGGGAAATTCCCCTCCTCCTGCCAGCGCGCCATCTCGGCGGCGCTCACGTCCGAGAGCGGCCTCGCCTCGGGCGTCCCGAAGCCGAGCCAGACCTGATCGACGCCCGTGAGGATGATCAGGCGCCCGGCGCCGATGGTCCGCGCGAGGAGGGCCGCCGTGAGGTCCTTGTCCACCACCGCGTCCACCCCGACCAGGGCCGACCCTCGGCGCAGGATGGGCACGCCGCCGCCGCCGCCTGCGATGACCACGTGCCCACGCCGGGCGAGGTCGGCGACCACCTCGGACTCGACGACCTCCTGCGGGACGGGCGACGGCACGACGCGACGCCAGCCGCGCCCGCCGTCCTGGGCGATGCGCCAGCCCAGCTCCGCGGCGTTGCGCTCCGCCTCCTCCCGCGTGTAGAAGGCGCCGACGAATTTCGTCGGGTTCGCGAAGGCAGGATCGCGGTCATCGACCACCACCTGCGTCAGCAAGGTGAGCACGGCGCGCAGGTCACCGCGCGCGCGCAGCGCCGAGGCGATCGCCCGCTGGAGGATCCAGCCGATCTCCCCTTGCGTCGCGGCCACCGAGACGTGCAGCGGCGTCGGCGGGATCCGGTCGCGCAGCAGATCGCTGCGGAGGAGGTGGACGCCGACCTGCGGCCCGTTGCCGTGCGTGACGACCAGCCCCTGATCAGCAGGGAGCTCCGCCAGGAACCGCGCGACCTCCGCGGCGCGCGCGGCCTGCTCGGAGACGGTGCCGCGATCTCCAGGCTGAAGGAGCGCGTTCCCTCCCAGGGCGACGACGACGGGGGCTTTGCTTGATGTCTCGTGCACGGTGGGCTATTACCCCATGTCCCCTTCCGCGTCGGGTGTATCCCGTCGACGCTGAGGGAGCGGCGACTTCGCGCCGCTCTATATCGGCCGTCCCGCGACTGTGAAGAGGGCAGGTCCGCAGTCCCGAGCATGTTCAAGACCACTCCCCTCATCATGGTAGAAGACGCCGAGACCCTTGCCTCGGTCGTTGAGATGTTGAAGAGCGAGCCGGCCATCGCGGTTGACACCGAGGCGGACTCCCTCCATCACTTTCAAGAGAAGCTCTGTCTCATCCAGATCTCGGATCCGCATCGCGATTACATCGTCGATCCGCTGAAGGTCCCGGATCTATCGCCGCTTCAGCAGGTGTTCTCGAACCCCGATCAGGTCAAGGTCCTGCACGGGGCCGATTACGACGTGGTGAGCCTGAAGCGCGATCATCGGCTTGAGACCCGGAACATCTTCGACACGATGCTGGCGTCCCAGTTCCTGGGCTTCCCGCACATCGGGCTCGCAGATCTCATCGAGCGCTTCTTCGGCATCGAGATCGACAAACGTTACCAGCGACACGACTGGGCCTCGCGCCCGCTGTTGCCGGAGCACCTGGACTACGCCCGCGGCGACACGCACTGGTTGCTCGCGCTGCGCGAGATCATGAGCTACAAGCTCGAGAAGGCTGGCAGGCTCGAGCATGTGCTCGAGGAGTGTCAGCTCATCGAGGCCCGCGAGTGGGGCGGCCGCATCGCCGACCCCACGGTGGACTTCCTGCGTATCCGCGGCGCCGTCGGCCTCGATGACGTGGGGCTCCGGATCCTGCGCGCGGTCGTCGTCTACCGCAGCGAGCAGGCGCGGCAGATGGACCGGCCCGCGTTCAAGGTCATCCCGGATGATCGGCTGCTCGAGCTGGCCTTCCGGCGCCCGAGCACGCCAG
>CAZKWG010000030.1:12394-19259 GCA_964556105.1 uncultured Enterobacterales bacterium
CAGAGGACGTCGCGGCGATCCTCAAGGTGGGCAGCCCGCTTCACCGGCGCCACGGCGCGGCGCTGCATGAGGCGGTGCAGCGCGGGGTGAGCGACCCCACGCCGCTGCCCGATCGGCGGCGCGAGGCGTCCCCCCGTCAGCCCGTCGCGGCGGGAGGTGGGGAGCGCCTGCTGGGCCCGCTCAAGGAGTGGCGCAACCAGGTGGTGCGCTCCCTGGGCTACAACCCGGCGGTGGTGGCCAACAACACGCTGCTCAAGGAGGTCGCGCGCCTCGCGCCGGCCTCGCTCGAGGAGCTGAGCCAGGTGCCGGGGATCCGCTCCTGGCAGCTCAAGGACTTCGGCGAGCAGATCGTCGAGGTCGTTCGCAAGAACATGAGCGATCGCCCCGCGCCGCGGGCGCGCCGGAAGCGGACGCGTCGCAGGCGCAGCGGGGACACCCCGGCGACCTGAGCGAGCTCTGGCGGGGACCAGCGGGCCTCAGGCCTCGGGCTCCCCGTCTATCGGCTCCGGCTCCGGCTCCTCGTCCAGAGGGGCCTTGTCGTGCTGCTCCTCTGCGGCCACCGAGGCGGGATCGAAGCCGAAGGCCCAGGTGATGGCGTGCTCGTTGGTGGGATCGAGCTTCGCCGCCTGCAGGAACGCAGCGCGCGCCTCCTTCATCAGGACCTGGAAGCGATCGGGATCGCCGAAGACGACCTCGTCGGAGTCCGCCTTGGATCTCAGGATCTCCCCGAGCAGGTCCAGGGCCATGGAGAGGACGACGTTCTCGGGCAGGTCATCGGTCCACTGACCGCCACCCTCGAAGATGCGCACGGCCTCGCGGGCATAGGTCTCGGCCTCGTCGAGCTGCTCGGTCTCCAGGAGGATGCGCGCCAGCTCCATCTGCGGCTCGGCCAGGCGCGGCTCTACCCGCAGGATGCTTCGCAGCAGCTCGGCGGAGGCGTCGAGGTCGTTCTTGTCTCGGGCCGCCATCGCCAGCAGAAAGCGCTGGCCCAGCCCCTCCAGGTGTGACTCGGGGGCGTCGAAGACGGTCGGTTCCTGCTGGCTCAAGGAGAACTCCTGACGTTGTCGCGGACCTCCGCGAAGGCGACCTTGAACGTAGTCCCCTCTGCGTCGCTGTCCAGCGAGATCGTCGCGCCGATGGTCTCCACGAGCTGGCGGACGACCGCCAGGCCGAGGCCCGTCCCCTGGCCGGGCGGCTTCGTGGTGTAGAAGGGCTCGAAGAGGTGGGCGCGCACCTCCTCGGGGAGGCCGGGGCCGTCGTCGGCGACGATGAGCTGACCGGAGGCGGCGCTGACGACCACGCCCGTGCGCGCGGCGTCCAGCGCGTTCTGCAGCAGGTTGCTGGTGATCTGCTGGATGGCGACGTGGTCGCCGAGGATGGCGAAGCGGTCGGGCTCCACCCGCAGCTCGAGGCGGAGCCCCCGCGCGACGGCCCGGGCGCTCAACAGGCTCGCTCCCGACTCTACGGCCGGACCCAGCATCAGCGGCACGGCCACGGCCCCCGGCCTGCGCCCCGAGCCGGCGTAGCGGCTCAGCAGCGTCTCCAGCGTCCCCACCTGCGCCAGCAGCAGGTCCATGGTCCCGTGCTCGCTGGGAGGCATCCTCGTGCGCAGCAGCTGGGTCAGCGCCTTGATGGCGAAGACCGGCTGGCGCAGCTCATGGGTGAGCTCCGCCGTCAGCAGCCCGAGCTCCGCCAGGCGCGCCGTCTCCAGCCATCGTTCCATCGAGTTGCTCAAGGGACTCCCAGGATCCGGTGAGCCACCGTCACAGAGGTCGTGCATGTCGCTCCCGTGTTCCAATACCCGTCCTCTGCGGTGATCGCGATGTCATAGAGGCCCTCCGCGACGATGATCCCGTCCAGACCTCGACCATCCCAGGAGAGCGGCGCGATGGAGCCGTCGGCCGCCACCCGATCGAGGGACACCAGCGCGCCCTCGGCGTCGGTCACCTCGAGGCGCCACCAGGCGGGCCGATCGGTGGCGTAGGCCTCCACGGTGACCTGGTCGGCCTCCTCGCTGCCCGTCAGGCCCGGGTCGTCGCCGTCGGGGCGGAAGGTGGTCTGCTCGGGCGCGCAGGAGGTGACGTCCCGGGCGGACGAGTCGACGGCGCCCAGCTCCGCCTCGAAGTCCGACGGCGCGCTGCCGTCGTCCCAGGCCCCGTTCAGGCGGTTGCCCGCGTCGTCGCGCAGCTCGGCGGGGACGGTGAGGATGAGCTCGCCCGGGGTGAACGCCGCCGCCAGCGCGAGGGTGAGCGTCTGCCGATCCGAGGACAGGCTGATGTCGGACAGGGACACCGACTCCCCGGTGCGCGAGGTGAGGGTCGCGGGGTTGCGGTCGATGCTGTCCTCCGCGATGGGCTCGGACAGGCGCAGCGCGATCTCCTCGATGGGGTCGCTCCAGGTCCCGGACGGCGTCATGGTGAGCACCCGCGGGCGCACCTGGTCGCCGGTCACCGTCGCGCTCACCTCTCCGTAGGCCGCCCCGGTCGCCACGCCAGCGCGCAGGAGCGCCTCGCCGTCATAGCGCTCGGCGAGCATCGACCAGCTCAGATCAGCCTCGCCATCCACGATCTCCAGCGCGAGGCCGCTGCCCGTCTCCTCCAAGGTGCTGGTCTCCCCGTCCAGGAGGCGCCCGAGGTTCGCCCAGACCAGCAGCGTCCCGTTGGCCGGATCGCCCGAGCAGTCCAGCGCGCTCACGGTCACCGCGGCGGCGTCGACCCCCGTGTTCAGGGTGTCATCGTCCAGGGAGAGCGTCACCGGCCCGGCGGGGGCCCCGTCCGCCTCCGCGACGTAGAGCTCCGCGCTGGCGATGTCGCCGCAGGCGGACGCGTCCGCGACCACAAGCCTCACACGATATCCACCCTCATCGGTCCACCGTGTGGTGATGGCCTGCTCGTCCGAGCTCGTCCAGGAGCCGTCGCCATCATCGAAGTGGTAGGTGTGCAGCGCCTCGGCGCCGGCGACGCTCCCGGCGGCCGAGATCGCGGTCAGCGCGGTCGAGGAGCCGCTCAGGCAGAGGGTCGCAGGGTTGTCTCCGGCGACGGTCAGCGCCGCCTCCGGGCCGTCCGGGCAGTCCGGGTCGAGCACGTCCAGCGAGGCGCTCACGGCGACCTCGGCGCCGCCTCGCACGAGCACCAGCGTGTCCTCGAGCCCAGCCTCCTCGAAGACGAAGCCCAGATCGAGCACGCCGGAGACCCAGTCGTCCGAGCTGAGATCGGGCCCCAGGCCAGAGGAGGAGCTGACGGTCACCTGCTCGTCGAAGCTCTCCACGAGGTTGCCGAAGGCGTCGAGCGCCTGCACGCTCACGCTGGCCGGCTCGTCCACCCAGGTCCAGGTCGCGTCCAGCGAGATGACCAGATCGGTCAGGTCACCGGCGAGGACGTCGAAGGGCTCGGAGCTGCCCAGGGCGAGGTCCGCGAGGCCCGCGTAGATCTGATTGTCCGCCTGCGCGGTCGTGAACTTCAGCGTGGTGCTGACCTGCGCGTCCGCGTCCAGGCCCACGCTGGTGGCGCCGGAGACGAAGCTGAGGCTGCCCGAGTCGTCCCACAGGTCCACCTCCCGATCCGAGCCCTCCGTGTAGCGGTTCTCGTAGGCGTCGTAGCCCGTGATCGTGACCTCCATCGTCTCGCCCGCCGACAGGCTCTCCACGCCGTCGACGTCCACCTCGATCACCGCGAGCGGGCCGTTGATCACGGCGAACGCCGCCGAGAGATCGCTCAGCGCCAGCTCGGGTGAGACCAGCGAGACCGAGAGCGCGTCCGCGCCGTCGGCGACGGTCAGCACGCAGTCGTAGCGGGCCCCGTCGTAGAGGTCGCGGTCCAGGGGATCGCGGGTGCAGCTCGCCGGCCCCTGATCGTCCTCGAAGCTGACGAGGCCGAGCTCGTCCGGCTCGGTGGGGATCACGTTGGACTCGACGTCGAGGGGCCGCACCACGGCGCTGAAGCTCTCGCCGGCCGTGACCAGGACGCTGTCCACCTCGAGCTCGACCGTGTTCAGGGCGCCCGCGGTCACCGCGAAGCTGTTGGAGACGCCCTCGAGGGCGTTGACGTCCCGCGCCGTGATCGTGACCTCCTCCGCGCTCTTCCACAGGGTGGCCTCGCAGAACGCGATGGCCAGCCCCGTGTCCATCGGCGTACAGCTCTGGAGGCCCAGGTTGAGCTCGGGATCGAGCCCGCCCGCGGAGTCCCAGAGGCGCACCGTGGAGGGGTAGTCCTCCACCAGGTTCCCCCAGGCGTCTCGGGCCGTGACGACGACGATGAGCGACTCCTCGCCGGCGACCACGGAGCTCGGTGAGGCGATGACCGCGAGGTGGTCGGGCTCGCCGGGCGACACCTGGAAGGGCTCCGAGGCGCCCGAGAAGGTCTGTCCCTCGGCCACGCCCCCCACGATGATGGTGTTCTCCTCGCACTCCAGGTTGGTGGACGCGGTGACCGCGACGCTCAGCGTCGTCGCGCCGATGACGTTGATCTGCTCGCTGTAGGTGCCGCCGGGGCAGCTCTCCTGAATGAAGAGCGCCGCCTGAGTGGTGTCCGTGGGGTTGCCCGCCTCGTCCAGCAGCTCGAGGAGCAGATCGAAGGACTCACCGGCCGTGAAGCGCTGCTCCGGGAGGGTGACGCGCACCTGCGAGACAGGGCCGGGCTCGAAGGAGAGGGAGTCCGAGTCGGAGGCCACGCGAGAGCCCGGCTCGGACGGCCCGACGGTGACCGTCACCTTGGCCTCTCGATCGGCGGTAAACGCGAAGAATCCGGTCCCGGTGGCGTCCAGCCGACCGGAGATGCCGATCGCGCCCTCGAGCAGAACCTGGTCCTTGAGCGTCTGGCTGTCGGCGAAGGTGATCGTGGCATCGTCTACGTCCAGCGAGAGCTCCACCGTCACGGGCAGGTCCTCCTGGACCGGCTGGCCCTCGGCGTCCTGGGCGCTGATCTGAAGGACGGCATACTCGCCGATGTCCCAGATCACGACCTCGGAGTTCAGCCAGAGGGCGTCCACCTGCGTCGTCGTGACCTCGTAGGCCGCGTCCAGCGTGACCGCGTCGCCGCTCGGGGCCAGCACCCTCAGGTCGTAGTAGCCCGCCTCCAGCCCCTCGGGCACCGTCGCGGAGATCTCCTCGTAAGAGAGCAGCGAGACGCCGCTGAGGCGAAAGCTCTCGCCCGAGCCGTCTACAAGCCACGCTTGTACCTCGCGATCCCACTCCACCTCGCCGCTGGTGCGGGCTCCGACGCGCGGATACAGGCCCTCGCCCAGGATCCGAATCGGAACATCTGCGCCTTGAAAGCCGAACTCGGGCGTTACGCCGCTGAGCGTGGGCGGCGGGAGCTCGGGCGCGCAGCCGGCCGCGAGCGCAAAACCCACCGCGAGGGTCAGCCCGTGAAGGCTCCCGCTGTGCGCGCAGGGGTTGGAACCCGGCCGGGGCATGGACCTCTCCCCGTGGGAATCCTATCAGTAGAGTAGCTTGTAACCCAGCGTGCCGACGACCCCACCCACGTTTCCTTGCCAGCCAGCGTCGGTCTCGCCGGTAGAGAGCGTGATGAAGCGGAGGTTTGACTCGATCTCGCCGGCGCGCACGCGCCACGCGGCGCCCGCGAAGAGCGAGAAGCCCACCTGCGACAGGCCCGGCCCCTGGATGATGAGGCTGTCGTCCAGGCGCACCTCGAGCTGGTAGGGCGCGATCATGCCCGACAGCCCGATCCAGCTCGCGCGGCGGCGCCCCTCGGCGCGGGTCAGCAGGCCCGCGGAGATGGGGAAGAGGCGCAGGTCCATGTCCAGCTCACCGCCGCCCAGATCGTCCGTGGCCAGGACGTGCACGCCGTACGTGCCGAGCGCGAGGCGCCCATAGAGGGGCAGGCGGGCGCTGGGGAGGCGCTGGTTGAACTCCATCGAGAGCCAGGGGGTGACGCTGCCTCCTCCCCCGACCAGCACGCCGAGCTCAACACCGGGCGCGCGCGAGACGGCGCTGGGCGCCACCTCGAGCGTGGTGCTGCCGCGGAACTCCGCGGGCGTGCCGAGGGCGCCCGAGGCGCTCAGGCTGACCTGCCCGTAATGGAGCGTCGGCGGGGGCGTGTAGGTCGCCTCGAAGCTCCCGTCCGAGGTCGGTCGCGGGGCGCTGAGCGTCCCCGTGGAGGCCTCCAGGTGGGGCACGAGATCGGTGACGGGCTGGCCGGTGCGGTCGAGCAGGCGGATGATGACCGTGGCGGTCTGCTTGCCGCCTGCGCCGAGCACCGGGGGGTCTGTGCTGAGGAAGACCTCGCGCACCCGCCCGGCGCGGATCGGCAGGGCGCGCTCGACCACGAGATCGGCGGCGCTCGGGTCCGGCCCCACGGCGCCCTCCCGCCACAGGACGGCCCGTCGCACCAGCCCAGCGGCGCGCGCCTCCAGCACCACCGGCCCGCTCTCCGGGAGGACCAGCGCCGCGCTCGCCCAGCCTCTCGCGTCGGTGCGCGCCGCCGCCGCCGCCCCCCCCGCGCTCAGCGAGACCTCGACCCCGGCCAGCGGGAGGCCGCGGCGATCCAGAGCCCGCGCGTGAACCGACACGGCGCCGCCATCCGAGGGGCGCGGGGCCGACGCGATCACCAGCTCCCAGGGGCTCCCCTCCCCCGGCGGCAGCGTCCAGGTCGCCCGAAGGTTGTCGCCCCCACCAGCGACCGCCGCCGCCCCGTCATAGAGCCCGCGCAGCGACCCGAGGCCTGGGGTCTCCTCGACCTGGATGGTCCCCTGCTCGGCGGCCAGCGTGATCCCCTCGCCGGCCACGCGCTCGCCGAGCGAGTTCTCCAGCGAGACCAGGACCTGGGCGACCGGGTTGTCACCGGAGAGCTCGTCGGGCCAGGTGCGGAGGGTCAGGCGCGCAGGGAGGGCGTTGTCCACCGGGATG
>CAZKWG010000030.1:19269-22716 GCA_964556105.1 uncultured Enterobacterales bacterium
CGCACGCTGGAGCGCGCCAGATCGGCGATCGTACACTCGACACGGACATCGAAAAAGGCGTCCTCGGGCAGCGGAGGCAGCGCGAAGCGCCAGGCGCCGGGCGCCTCGGCGACGAGCGGGGTCGGGGGGCCGAGAGAGGTCGTGCAGCTGGGCTCGGCGCCACGCCAGGGTCGGCCCTCGGCGTCGATGGCGCGCAGGTGCAGCGGGGGCTTCTCGCCTGCCTGCACCAGCCGCTCCTCGGCGACGAGCGCCAGCGACGGGGCCGCCGCCCCGCCGAGCGAGAGCGTGCTGGACTGAACGTTCCCCGCGCTGTCCTCCAGGATGACCTCGGCCTGGGACTCGCCGGGCTTCACGTCGATGACGGCCTGCGCGACGCCGTCGGCGCCCGCCGTGAACGGCCCGTAGGTCCGCCCGCCGACGCGCAGGGTCACGCGGGAGCCCGGCTCGGTCTGGATGGGGACGCGCGGCCGGCCCCGCAGCGACAGCACGGCCCAGGAGGGGACGTCGGCGGGCTTGCGTCGGTCATGGACGCCGAACAGCACCGCGCGCGGGAAGGGGTCGGCGCCCGGCGTCCAGGTGACGCGCAGCTTGCCGTTCACCGCCTCGACGCGCTCTACGCGCCCCTCGCCGACCACCACGCCCAGGTGCTCGGGAGACGGCAGGTCCGCGCCCTCGACCAGCACGTTGAGCGGCTGGCCGACCGCGCCCGAGAGCTGCGCGGGGACGCTCAGGGTCGGGGCAGGAACCGGCGCGAGGGGCAGCGACGCGCGCGCGCGCACCTCGCCCGCGAGGAGGGAGAACTCGACGGCCGCCCCGCTCCCGGGCGCCCGGTACAGGAGCTGCCAGACGCCCGGCGCGATGGCCTCTCCCGGGGAGAGGATCTCGCCCGCGGCGGCAGAGACCTGGATGGGAAGATCGGAGATCGGCGCGCCGGCGGCGCTGGTCACGATCCAGAGGGGCACATCCTCCCCGGGCGATGGATCCCCGCGCGGCGCGACGAGCTGAACCTCCGGGGCCTCCGCGAGCGCGAGGCCGACCGAGAAAACGAATAGGGCTAGCGGTCCCAAAGGACCTGGCTCCTCGTCGCGGTGGGCGCCTTGGAGTCTCGCGAGACCGCCCCCTCCTGCTGGGTGGTCTCACCCATCACGCTCTCCGCCTCCACGCGGAGCGCGTTCTCGCCCTCCGCCAGCGAGACAGGTACGGTGAAGCTGCCGTCTGGCCCGGCGCGCGCCTCGGCGGCCCCCGCGCCGCCGCTCACCCGCACCCGGGCGTGGGGCTCGGTTCGCCCCTGCACCGCGACCCGCTCACCGCGGACGGGCCCATCGGCGGGCCAGGCGACGTTCAGCAGGAGCGCGGCGGGGATCTCGCCGATCATCGGGGCGCTCCCTGGCACATCGGAGAGGCGCTGGCCCGCGCCCACGCGCGCGACGCCGCTCACCCCCTCCACCACGACGCCGCCCTCCGTGGCCTGCACCGCCAGCGCGCCCTCGCCGTCGGCCCGCGCCGTAAAGGCGCCGTCCGTGGCCGTGATCGTGCGTCCGCCGCTGACCACACCGAGCGAGGGCGATCCCGGTCGGACCAGCGCCGAGACCCGGCCCTCCTCCAGCTCGACCCTCACCCGATCATGTCCGACCTCCAGCACGCGGATGGAGCTCAGCTCCTCCAGGGTCAGGCGCGTCTCGGCGCCCACGCCCACCACCGCGCGCCCTCCCGCGCCCACGCGCAGGCCGTCCTCGGTCTCCAGGGAGGCGCCGAGCTCGACGGGCTGCGTCTGTTGACCGGCGCGGATCAGCACCACCTCACCGTCGATCTCCAGCACCTGCAGATCCGCACGCCCGCCGCCGCCAAACCAGAAGACGTAGCCCAGATAGCCCAGGATCAGGACCGCGAGCGTGGCGAGGACCATCGGCAGGCCGGTGCGCATCAGGCCTCCGGGAGCTGCGCGCGCCAGACCAGCGCGCCGACCAGCGAGCGCCGTGGATCCAGCGCGGGGGTCAGGAGCTGACCGCCGTGGGCGGCCAGGGTCTGCTGCGCCGCCCAGAAGCCGAGGCCGGAGGCCATCCAGTCGTCGCGGCTGGCGCTCACCTCACCCGGATCCAGCTCGAAGCGAAGGTCCAGGGTGCCGGCCGTGCGCGAGCTGCTCAGCGTGAGCGAGCCGCCCTTGCCGCTCGCCGCGCGCAGGCTGGCCAGGAGCTGCATGAGCGCCGAAGCGAGCTGACCGCGATCTCCGCGGACCAGGAGCGGCCCGCCGCGCTGATGCTCCAAGTGGACCCCTCGCTGCCGGAAGGCGCTGCCGACCAGCGACAGGACCTCGACCAGGACCTCATCCAGATCTACCACGTCCCTCGTGGGTCGATCCAGCGCGCGCGACTCCGACTGGGTGAAGCGCAGCAGGTGCGAGACGATCTCCTTGCAACGCAGCGCCTGCTCCTCCATGGACTTGAGCATCGCGCGCGAGCCGCCCTCCGCTTTCGCCAGCAGGACCTGGGTGAGGCCGAGGATCCCGGCCAGCGGGTTGTTCAGCTCGTGGGCCAGCCCGGCGCCCATCTCGCCCGCCGCCGCCAGCCGGGCCGAGCGCACCAGCCGCTCCTGCGCCTCCTCGAGCTCGCGGGTCCGCGCGTCCACGCGCGCCTGAAGCTCCTGGTTCCAGGCCTCGATCTCCTGATTCTTCGCGTCGATCTCCTGCCGGTTTCGCTCCAGGCGGGCGCTCATGAAGTTGAAGGCCTGCATCAGCTCCAACAGCTCGCCGTCGGCCGGCGCGCGGATGTCGCGGCCGAGCTGTCCCTCGGCGACCGCCAGCGCTCCCTCCCGCAGGGCGAGCACGGGGCGGGAGATCTGGCGGGCGATCAGCGCCCCGAGGACGAGGGCGAGCAGGGAGGCCACCGCGGCAAAATAGGCGGTCTGCCTACGAATCTCAGAGACGGCCGGAGCCGTGGTCAGCGCGAGCGGCTCGGCGACCACCACCATCCAGGACGTGCTCGGGACGGGAGCGCAGGCCGCCAGCACCTCGTCTCCGTCCTCGGTCCGGTAGCGGATGTCCGAGGCGCGCGCCCCGCTGCCGAAGACCCGAAAGACCTTGCTCTGGACGATCCCGATCTGGCCGGGGATGAGGACCCGCCCGAACGAGTCCAGCAGCGCCACGTCCCTCCCCGCGCCGCCGGCCCGCCGCAGCTCCTCGGCGACCGGCCCCAGGCCGAGCTCCGCCCCGAGGACCAGCCCGGATCCGTCGGGGGCGTCCAGCAGGATCGGGACGGCGGGCACGTCCAGCTCGGTCTGATAGGGCGCCCCGACCCGCGCCTCTCCGGGCGTCTCGGCGCGAGCCGTGCGCGCGAGGTTGTCGCGAAAGCGCACAAAATGCTCGCGCGAGATCTCCACCCGCCCCGCCGGCTCCGGCTCCCCAGCGACGCGCATGACGCTGGGCACGCGGTCCACCCCGGTGGGGTCGAC
>CAZKWG010000031.1:0-13745 GCA_964556105.1 uncultured Enterobacterales bacterium
GGTCAACGGGCACCGGCCTCAGGACCGGGGCGCGGACTTCCTGCGCACGATCACTCAGGTCATGGGCCAGAAGCAGCAGCTCCTCTGGGACCTGCCGCCCATCGAGACCTTCGAGCTCCACCGCGCGCTCTATGGGGTCGAGCGCGCCGCGTACAAGCAGACGCTGGACGAGCTGGTCGAGATGCTCTCGCTGACGCCGCTCCTGGACAAGCCCGTTCGGAACCTGTCTCTGGGCGAGCGCATGAAGTGCGAGCTGGCCGCGGCGCTCATCCACCGGCCCTCCATCCTCTTCCTGGACGAGCCGACCATCGGGCTGGACGTGACCATGCAGGTGCAGGTCCGCCGCTTCATCAAGCAGTGCAACGAGCGCTTCGGCGCCACCGTCCTGCTGACCAGCCACTACATGCAGGACATCGCCGCGCTCACGCCGCGGGTGCTCATCGTGGACCAGGGCCAGCTCCGCTACGACGGGGCGCTGGGCGGGCTCGCCGCGCAGGTGGCGCCCGAGCGACGGCTGGTCGTGCGCTCGGTGGAGCCCGGGCTGGCGGAGCTGGGCTTTCGCGCCGACGAGGACGGGCGCATGGTCGCGACGGTGCCGGTGGCGCGCGTGAACGTGCTGCTGGGCGAGGTGCTGGCGCGCTGGCCGCTGGCCGACGTGGGCGTGGAGGAGCCGCCGCTGGAGGAGATCATGGCCCGCGTCTTCAAGCAGGAGGCGCAGGCGTGAGCTTGATCCGCCGCCTCGCCAACGCCCTGCCCGCGCTCTTCCGCATCGGGGTGGCCGAGATCGTCGCCTATCGGGCGGAGATGGTCATCTGGATCCTGAGCGCGACCTTGCCGCTGGTCATGCTGGCGCTGTGGAACGCGGCGGCGGCGGAGGGTCCGATCGCCGGCTTCGGGCAGGTGGAGTTCGCGCGCTACTTCACGATCACCTTGCTGGTCCGCCAGCTCACCGGCGCCTGGGTGCTCTGGGAGCTGAACTACCTGATCCGCACGGGCGAGCTCTCCCCCTGGCTGCTGCGCCCGCTCAGCCCGCTCTGGTACAACCTGGCCTCGACGATCTCGGCGGTGCCGCTGCGCGTCCTGGTGCTCTGCCCGATCATCCTGGTGCTCTTCCTCTGGCGGCCGGAGATCGCGTTCACCCCCAGCCTGAGCCAGGTCCTGATGTTCGGGCTGAGCGCGTTCCTGGCCTTCCTCATCACCTGGCTCATCCAGGCGGCGTTCGGGATGCTGGCGTTCTGGGTCGATCAGTCGCAGGGGCTCTACCAGGCCTGGTTCGCCATCTGGGCGGCCCTGTCCGGCTATTTTCTGCCGCTGGCGCTCCTCCCGGAGTGGCTGGCGGGCACCGCGCGCTGGCTGCCCTTCCACGCCTCGCTCGGCGCGCCCATCGACATCCTCACCGGCACCGAGGCCGCGCCCCTCGAGCTCCTCGCGGTGCAGCTGGGCTGGGTGGCGGTGGCGCTGGGCGTGGTGCTGAGCCTCTGGCGGGTGGGCGTGCGCCGCTACGGAGCCTTCGGTGCTTGACGGCCCCATCGTCGCGCTCATCCGCGTCTCGCTGATCACGGCGATCCAGTACCGCTCGAACTTCGTCGTCGAGCTCCTGGTCAGCGCGGGCACGGCGTTCATGGGCCTGGTCCCGTTGGTCTTCGTCTTCGACCACGCCGCGACCCTGGGCGGCTGGACCTTCCACGAGTCCCTGCTGGTCACGGCCTTCTTCCTGCTGCTCTCTGGGATCGTGGGCGCCTTCGTCGCCCCCAACCTGAACGCCGTGGTCGAGGGCGTGCGCAAAGGAAACTTCGACTACCTGTTGATACGGCCGGTGGACGCGCAGCTGCTGGCCAGCGCGCAGAAGGTCGCACCGGCGCGCCTGTGGGAGGTGCTGGCGGGTCTGCTGGTCGCCGGCTTCGCCTTCCGCACCCTGCCGGCGCCCACCGTGGGCGGCGTGCTCGCGGCCTTCGCCATGCTGCTGGCCGGGCTCGCCGCCATGTACAGCGTCTGGATCGGCGTCATCTGCCTGAGCTTCCGCTTCGTGCGCGTGGACAACCTGAGCTTCCTGCTGACGGCGATCACCGACGCCGGGCGCTGGCCGATCACCGTCTACAAGGGCTGGGCGCGGATCGCCCTCACCGTCGTCGTGCCCGTCGCGCTCACCACCAGCTTCCCGGCGATGGCCCTGCTCGGCAAGATGGACGGCGCCCTCGCCCTGCAGGCCCTGGGAATCGCCGCGGCCCTGCTGGTCGGCTCCCGCCTCGCCTGGACCCGCGCGCTGCGGCGCTACACCAGCGCGAGCTCCTGAGTCAGGTCCGCAGCGAGAGCGTGCCGCCGTGGGCGCCACGCTGGGCGTAGAGCCAGAGCGAGACCGGCAGGTGATCGACGACGATCCGGCCGTCGCGGGTCCAGCCGGGCTTTCTCCAAGCCGGCTCGCGGCTCAGCACGAAACCTTTCCCAGAGGTGTGCAGGGCGCGGGCCGCCGCCTCGATCCCGCGCTCGGCGCCCTGGGTCTTGCCCGTCTTCACCTCGAGGAGCTCGCTCAGGCCCTGCGCTCGGAGCGCCACGGCGTCGCACTCGGTGCTGCCCTCCCGCCAGAAGCCGACCTGCGCCCCCGCCTCGCGCGTGGAGAGCAGGGTCGCCGCGACGAGGTTCTCGGTGGCGACACCCCACTCCACGGCGTCGCGTACGCGATCGTGGTCGTAGCCCAGCAGCGCCGCGCGCATCGAGGGCGCGACCAGGTAGACCTTGGCCAGCCCCTTCACCGGGCTGGCCAGGTTCGGGAACGAGAACAGCAGGAAGGCCCGCTCCAGCAGCGCCAGGTAGCGGGCGACGGTGGGGCGCGACAGGCCGAGGTCAGAGGCCACGGCCGAGCCGTTCCACAGCCCGCCCGGGTCTTTGCATACCCGCAAGAACATCCGCTCCAAGGCGCGCGAGTCTACCCGCTCGACGTCGGCGATGTCGCGCCCCAGCGCGCGGTCCAGGATGTCCTGGCGCAGGTGACGCTGCGCCTCGCGCCAGTCCTCCTCGTCGAGCACCTCGGGGAAGCCGCCGCGGACGATGTAGTCGATGAGATCGTCGTTCAGCCTGGTCAAGGTGCGCTCGTCCGCGCCTTCGGCGCCCCTGGGGAAGAAGAGGCTGGTCAGCAGGTCCGCGGAGACCGCGGCGTCCTCGCCACGCTGCGCCATCTCGGCCAGCGTACGCTCGAAGCCCTCATAGGTCTCGTCCAGATCCGTGAGCAGCGCGGGCAGGCCGTCGCGTCGGTAGCGGTAGTGGATGTGCTCGCGAAAAGACCAGGGATACAGTACCATTTCGCGCCAGCGTCCCAGCCCGGCGTCCTGGCCGCCGTGCCGCAGGGCCGTGGCCGAGCTGCCGGTGGCCAGGAAGACGTAGGGGTCGCGCCGGTCCGCGAGGCGCTTGATCCAGCCCGACCACTCGCGGGCGTGCTGGACCTCGTCCAGGAGCAGGAAGCGGCTCTGGTCGGGATCTTCGAGCGGGAGACGCGAGGCGATCAGGTCGAGCATCGCCCCCAGGTCGGCGCCGCGCAGGGCGACGTCGTCCAGCGCGAGGTGGACGACGCGGCGCGGGTCCGTGCCATCCAGGAGGAGCTGCTCGGCGATCTGGTGCAGCAGCACCGTCTTGCCGATGCGTCGCGGGCCCAGCAGGACGATGCCGCGCCCGTTGGAGGAGGTGGTCAGGGCCTGAAAGAGCTCTCCAAAGGCCGCACGTCGGAACGGGCGCGTCCAGCGCGACGGCACCGCGCGGGTCTCCCACCAGGGGTTGGAGGTGCGGATGCCACGCCAGGCCAGCTCTGCGTCGAACATGAATCACCTCCAGATGTAAGTGTCACATTAACATATCACCGACAGTAATGTAAAACTGTAGCGCGAGCCTTCGCATCCTGCCCAGGTGCACAAGACGCCCACACCCACCCCTCGCCCACGTTAGCCCAGGGGCGGAGGCGCGCGTGCCCATGCTCCTGATCGTCCTCGGACTGTCCGCCCTGGCGGGCCCCAACACAGCGCTGATCGGCTACACCGCTCCCCAGGACGCCGAGCTCCTGCGCGCGGCCGTGAGCGGGCTCGGCGGCAGCGTCCGCTACTGCTCCCAGAGCGCGCGCGTCTGCGCGGCGGACTTCGCCGGATCGCCGCCGCTCGCCCTCCTCGGGGCCCGCCAGGGGGTGCGCTACGCCCTGCCCGACCTGGAGATGCCCGTGGATCAGGGCGCCGACTACTCGGACCGCTCCGGCACCAGCGACTGCACGGACCTCTGGGAGCTCGAGCTCCTGGAGGCCGAGAGCGTGTGGGCGCTGGCCGACGGCAGCGGGACCGAGCCGGTGGCCATCCAGGACAGCGGCTTTCTGGTCGCCCACGAGGAGCTGAGCGGGACCTCGTCGTTCGCCTGGGACTATGGCGACGGCAACGCCGTGGTGGAGGTGGTCTACGGGGTCACGGTCCCCGGCCACGGCACCTTCATCGGCGGCATGATCAGCGCCATCGGCGACAACGATCTGGGCCGCGCCGGGCTGGCCCCGGGCGGGACCATCGCCTACCAGAAGATCGCCGACCGCGACAGCGCGCTGTACTACTCCTACGCGATCGAGGCGATGGGCGAGGTGGCGGACGGGGACGCGGGCGGGGCGCGGATCATCAGCTACTCGCTGGCCGGGTCGAGCGGGTACGCGCCCTTCGAGGACGCGGTCATGGGCCTGGGCGACGCCGGCGTGCTGCTGGTGGCGGCGGCGGCGAACTGCAGCTCGGCCTGGTGCTGGGACGCGGATAACGATCGTTATCCACAATACCCGGCCTCCTATGACGGCGATTTCATCCTGAGCGTCGCGGGATCGCTGGAGGACGACACGCTGAACCCATACTCTCACTATGGGGAGGAGAGCGTGGACCTGGCGGCCCCCGGCGCCGAGCTGTGCAGCGCCGGCATCGACAGCACCAGCGACTACGAGACCGAGAGCGGCACCAGCTACGCCACCCCCCTGGTCGCCGCCGCCGCCTCGCTGGTCTGGGAGCTGCACCCCGATCTCGCGGCCGAGGACGTCGCATACCTGCTGAAAGCCACAGTGGAGCCCAGCCTGGACCTCTCCGACAAGGTGGCGAGCGGCGGGCGCATGGACGTGCTCGACGCGATGCAGGCGCCCCTGCCCGAGCTGAGCCTGCTCAACCGCGCCATCGCGCTGGAGCCCACCGGCACGCTGACCCTGGACCTGGAGACGCGCGCCGCCGCCGCCGAGGCGACGCTGGTCCTGCTGCACGACGCGAGCGTGCGCGTGACCGACGCGGAGGGCTGGACGATCACCCGCGTGGAGGCGGGCGGGACGGTCACGGTCGGCGGCGAGAGCTGGTCGGGCCTGGACCAGACGGCGACCCTCCTCGTAGGGGACCTCGACGCGCACGAGGCAGGCGACCTCGTCGTCACCCTGGAGGCCAGCGCGACCGGCACCACCGACGCCACCCTGCGCGTCGCCATGGAGGGCGTCACGGGCGTCGTGCTCGGCGCGCCGCTGGATGAGGACGAGGACGAGACGGGCGTCCCGGCGTACGCGCTCTCCATCATCGCCGCCTCGGCGGTGGACACGGGCGGACCCGCCGAGACCGGGGAGACCGGGGGCTCGGGTGAGACGGGGGACCCGGGGGAGACGGGGGACCCGGGCGAGACCGACGACCCCGAGGAGGAGACCGGCGCCCCGGACAGCGATCCCGCGCTTCAGGACTCCGCGGTCGAGGGCAAGGGCGGCTGCGCCTGCGCCGCCGGCTCGGCTTCGGGCGGCCTCGCGGGCGCGTGGACGCTGCTGCCCGGCCTGCTGGCCCTCCTCAGGCTCCGGCGTCGCGCTCCCGTTGTTTCCTGAGGATATAGGCGGCCTTCGCGCGCTCGCCCTTGCGCTTGAGCATCGGCGTCAGGGCGCGGCGCAGCCAGGGGAGGAGGCTGCCCAGCGTGGTCAGCCAGCCCGAGGCCCGCGGGATGGCGATCTCTCGGCTGTCGCCCTCGAGGCAGGCCAGCACCCGCTCGGCGACCTGATCGGCGCTGACCATGGGCTGGGAGAAGACCATGGGCGAGACCTTCTCCAGGTCGCCGAAGAAGCCGGTGTCCACGGGCCCGGGGCTGACCAGGCAGACGCGCAGATCGGGGCGCTCCTCGGCCAGCGAGGCGCTGAAGTAGCGCAGGCCGACCTTGGACGCGCTGTAGGTGGCGGCGTTCGGGAAGGGGACGCGCCCGGCGAGGCTGGCGACGTCGATGATGCTGGCGCCCGGCTTCAGGTGGGGCAGCGCGGCGCGGGTGAGCACGATGGGCGCGCTCAGGTTGACGTGGACCATCTCGGCGAGCTGCTCGGGCGTGACGCTCTCCACCGGGCCGCGGTGGTGGGCGCCGGCGTTGTTCACGACGATGTCCAGGCGGCCGAAGCGCGCCACGACGGCGTCGGGGAGGGCGGCCAGCGCGCTCAGATCGCCCACGTCCAGCGGCCAGGGCACGGCGCCAGAGCCGACCTTCGCCGCGGCGCTCTCCAGGGTGGAGCGGGTGCGCGCCACCATGACCACGGTGATCCCGCGGGCCACGAGCTGCCGCGTCACGGCCAGCCCGATGCCCGCCGACGCGCCCGTCACGATCGCCACCTTTCCCTGGTCTGAGCCTTGCCCTCGCTGCGACATCTGTCCTCCCCAGGCGCGGGCGGACAGGAGGCCACCGCGGGCTGGACCCGGCAACGTACGCCGCTCAGCGCGCAGGGCGCAAGCGGGCGGGAGTCGGCGGGTCGGATGCCAGCGGCCGCGCGTCGCGCGCGCCATCATCGGGCGGCGGGCAGCTTGAGGCCGAAGGCCTGCAGGGTCGCGGCGACCTGGGCGACACCTTGCGCGATCGCCGAGCTGTCACCGCCGATCATCACCGCGTGCTGCACGCTTCCGCGGAAGGCCTCGGCCATGCGCGGCAGGGTCTCGGTGAGCAGGATCTCCTGCAGGCGGTCGGGGGTGACGGTGGAGGCGGCCTCGCGCTCGCGGCGGATCGTGTCGGCGCGCGCCTCGCCCATCAGGCGCTCGCTCATGGCCTCCTGCTCGGCCACGCGCATGCGGCTGTGGGCGTCGGCCTCGGCGTGGGCGCGCTTGACCTCGGACATCCGGCCAAAGCGCTGTATCTTCGACGTGATCTCGGCGTCCAGGCGCGCCAGGCGCTCCTCCTCGCGCCCTCGGGCCAGGTCGGCCTCGTGCTCGCGCAGCACCCGCTCGCGCTGGCGCTCGGCCTCCAGGCGCTGCTCTTCGAGGGCCATCAGCTCGCGGCGGGCGCGCTCGCGGGCCTGGGCGCGCTCGGCGCTCAGGCGGGCCTCCTCGCGCTCGACCTCGGCCTTGGCGGCGAGGGCGGCCAGCGCGAGCTCCTCCCGGTACGGCGCCTGGAGGCGCTCGAAGACCTCGCCAGACAGCACGCGCACGTCCTGGATCTCGATGGTGTCGATGGCGACGCCCCAGCCCTGGTTGGTGTCGTCGCCCTCCTGGCCGCGGCCCTGGACCACGGGCACGACCTCGGCCATCAGCTCGGCCGCCAGCGCGTCCTTTCGACGGGTCAGGCAGTCGTTCAGGTCCAGGTTGGCCACCAGGCGGCGGGTGGCGCCGACGAACATCTCGCGGAGGATCTGTTGAAAGCCCTCCGGCTGCTCCATGTTGAGCATGCGGTAGGCCAGCAGCGGCTGCACCACGCGGAACACGGCCAGCCCGGTGACCTGGACCCCAGTGCGCTCGCGGGTGATCTGGTCGGCGGTGAAGTGCAGGCGTTTGACGCTCGTGTCGATACGAGCGATGGTGTCGCCTGGCCAGCGGAAGCAGCTCCCGCCTTGCAGGTCGCGCACGACCTTGCCGTTGCGAATCTGAAGGAGGCGCTCGTGGGGGGCGACCTGGATGAATCCCCAGGAAGGAAGCGGGGTCATGGCGGGACTCCTCGGGCCGGGTGGCTTGGGTTCTGTGCTTGCGTTCTGTAGAGAAGCAAGGACCGTGCCAACCGTTCGAAGGCCCGTTCTGGCGAGGTGATCGGGGAGGGGTGATTCAAGATGGCGCACTGATCCAAGATGGATCGGTGTGCTCGTGCACGTCCAGGCGCAGATCGACGAGGTCGCCGGGCCCGGCGGCACCAGGAGCCGCGCGCCGCCGCTCCTGAAGCGGGGCCGCTGGCGGAGTGTTCACAGTGCCGCCTACCTGCACACGCTGGCGCTGATGGTGCGACCCGCCTCGAAGACCAGCGACGTGCCGGCGCTGGTGGCCGTCTTCGTCGCGATGCGCAGCACCCCGCGCATGCTGCGCTCGACGTCCTCGCGCAGGCGTCGAAGCTTCGGGCTCTCCGAGCGGGTGAGCGCGTAGATGTCGGCGTCACCGCCTCCCTCCACGACGCCCCCGCTGCATCGACCGTCGGTGGGGCGGACCACCTCGTCACAGACGATCTTCGAGGTGTCCTCTCCACGCTCCCAGAACCAGGCGATGTGGACGACCCGATGGCGGAAAACGGGGCCCCATGAGCGATGGTCTCGCCTCGCTCGAGGGTGAGCTGGGGTGCTGCCGCGTGGGCCGACCTCCCGGAGCGTGGAATCCTGGCGTCCTTGGCGCCTTGGTGTGGTTGATAACCTAGGTTAAGCCGGCCTTATCGAGATCGACGAACCTGTTGTGCAGACTCCTGGAATGGCAGGTCGAAGCATTGGTCCGATGCTCTGATAATCTAACGGCTAATCAGGAACTTCCGTGTCTTCGTAGATCTCGCAGTCCATCGTCATCATGAGATCGGCCTCCTCGTCCAATTCAACGTGCAGGGGGGCCGATTTATCGTCACAGTCGATCCAGTCCATATGCGGGTCTCCATCACTGTGGACCCCAAAGGCGCGCTCGAAGCTACCAGCGTAGCCACACACCCAGCCCGGCTCGGTTGGAACAGTCGTCTCCATATTGAGCTCGGTCTCGAAAAAATCGATGGTCTCACCTTCATATGTCGGACCACACTCGCCAGGATCCGAGGAGAGATAGACGATCTGGACCGTGATCTCAAGATCATCCCTGTAGATCTCCCCAAGCTCGTCCCCTTTTTCGAGCTCCACCGTCACGAGGACGTTTGTCCCTGGAAGGTAGTCCCTGGTGCACCCGAGCAGGGGCACCAGCAGGAGGGCTCCTATCCAACGCCACCCGCGCGTGGCGTCTATTGCTCCACAAAGCGTAGGGGCCTTCATGGGGACACCCTGGATGGCCCGACAGGGCTGGTGCCAGCGCCCGACAGCCTACAGGCCACACGGACTCCCCTGGCGACTCCGCGCGCGGTGGCCTCGTCGTAGTAGTACGAATTCTCGAAGTCCGCCGAGAAGAACAGCAGCGCGCCCAGCGGCTTCTCGCTGCTCGTCTCTTCGGGGACGACGATGGCCACGTCCGCCGAGAGCCCGTTCTCGGCGGTGAAGGTCTCGTCCAGAACGTCGAATCCGGACGACGTGCATGCAGCGAAGAGCAGCGTCAGCATGATGGGTTGTCTCCTTTGCCAGGAGTGTGGCCCCGATTCGTGCAAGCGATGTTGTGTTGGTGGGAAAGCGTAGATTGCAGGAAGCGAACTTTCTCCAATGCAGCATCGGGGTCAGTCCCGGCAGACGTGCGCGGCACAGGCCCTCCCGCCTGGCCCAGCGCTCAGGGCTCGAGCCGCCCAATCCAGCCCAGCTCGCCGTTGGAGTACCAGATGTCCGTGCCGTCCCAGGCGATGCCGCGTGGGTCGTCGCCGCGGAAGTCGTAGCGCTCCAGGATGGTGAAGTCCGCGTCCATGCGGACCAGGGCGGGGCTGCCGGGCGCGTTCGAGGTCATCCAGAACTGGGCGCCGTCCCAGGTGATCCCGTTCGGAGAGGCCAGGGGAGAGGCGCTCACGTCCAGGCGGGCGCCGGTGTCCGGGTCCACGCGGAAGATCTGGTCGGAGTTGTAGTCGGTCAGCCAGAGGTTGGTGCCGTCCCAGCTCACGTCCGAGACGCCGCTGCCCGGCGCGTCCCAGCTCGACAGCTCCGAGCCGTCGCAGGGGTCGATGGCGACGACGTTGTTCGTGGCGTAGAAGCTCACCAGCATCGTGTCGCCCATCCAGGAGAGCCCGTCGGCCCCGCGGTAGGGCAGGCTGACGCGCTTCAGGATGCCCAGGCTCTCTGGGTCGAGCTGGTAGACGCGGTCCGAGCCGTAGTCCGCCACCCAGAGGTAGCCGTCGCCGTCGAAGTCGAGGCCGTCCGGCTCTCCGCCGCTGTAGACGGTGCTGGGGTCGGTGACGGTGATCTCCACGGTGGCGCTGGCGCTCTGGCCGCAGGCGTCCGTGACGGTCACGGTGACGGTGTGGGTCCCCGCCGAGAGGGCGGCGGCGAGCGTGCTGGTGTAGTCGGCGTCCGCCGCGCCGGTCTGCAGGGTCCCGTCCCGGTCGCTCTCCCAGGTGACGCTGAGATCGTCGCTCGACTCCTCGTCGGTGATCTCGGCGACCAGCGCGACCTCGTCGCCCAGCATCACCGTGTAGCAGTCGGGGACCTCGACCGAGATCAGCGGCGCGCCGCCCTCGCTCAGCGCGCCGCTGAGGTCCACGGACGCGCGCGGCGTGTCGGGATCATCCGAGCTGACGCGCAGCACGCCGCCGAAGCTCGTGGACTCCCCCGGCGCCCAGGTCAGCGCCACCGGGAGCGTCTCGCCCGGCGCCAGCGTCACGGGCAAGGTCGCGGCGGGCGTGGCCTCGACCGTGCCGTTGTCGTCCCAGTCCACCGTGATCTCGGAGACGGTCAGCGGACCCTCGCCCACGCTGCGCACGTCCAGGTCCGCGCTGGCCAGCGATCCGCAGGCGCTCAACAGGGAGAGGGAAGGATCGACCTCGATATTGGGCTCGAGCCCGCTCGTCTCGCCCTCGCCCTCGCCCTCGGCGCCGTCGTTGTTGGGGTCATTCTGTTTGAGGTCGTACTCGGAGCAGGCCGCGAGCAGGAGCAGGGGGAGGAGGCGCATGGTTGGACTTCCTTTCGGAGGGAGGTCTAACCCAGCTTTTGGCGCTGGCCAGCGAGCCTCAGGTCTCGCAGCTCATCCACTCCGGGCCCAGGTCCCACAGCTTGACCAGCGTGTCCAGGACGGGGCCCTCGTCGCAGACCTCCGCGGCCTTGCGCGAGGCGTCCGACCAGTCGTCCACGTACTCGATGTGCAGCACCGCTTTTCCGTTGCGGGTGAACGGTGCCAGCAGGCTGCACTCGTCGTAGGCGACGCACTCTTCGTTCACCGCGAAGTCGAAGCTGTCTACGAGCGCGTCTACCTGTCCCAGATCGTTCTTCAGGCCGACGGCCAGGTCGCGGGCGTGGGCCTCCTCCGCCAACCACAGGTTGAAGTCGAGCTGGTCGGCCGCGGTGAGCCCCAGGCCGTTCTCGTTCTGGTAGCCGTCCACGTTGTCCGGATCGACGGCGTCGCAGCCGCGCTCGGCGGCGTAATCCAGGCGCGCCGCCAGGATCTCGCGCACCGTCGCGTCGCGCGTGTCGATCCACCACTCCCCCTCCCAGCCGTCCAGCGGGTCGCCGAGCGCAGAGGCCGGGTAGAGGTCCGCGTCGTCGCGCCAGTCCTCGTAGGAGCCGGCCGAGAAGTAGCAGATCACGCGCCTGCCCGCGTCGTGCAGCTCGTCGAACGCGCTGTCGGGCGTGTCGTAGAGGTCGAGATCGTAGACGTCCACGTCCAGGCTGAGGTCCAGGCTGCCCGAGTACTGGATCTGCCAGGAGACGCCCGGCGTGGGGGGCCAGCTCGCGTCGGTGAACATCTTGGACGCGCAGGCGAAGAACGAGAGGGTGAACAACATCATTTAGTTTGGAGCCTTCTCGAGCAGGCGGGACGCGATGGCCGCGATGGCCACGCGCTCGTCCAGGCGCAGCGTGGGCATGGGCGTGGGCAGGGTCAGCGGGCGGAGGCCGTTGCGCTCGGCGATGGCGAGCCGCGCCATGCCGTCGGTCCTCGTCACGGCCTCGGGCAGCTCGTAGCCGCCAAAAAAGAAGGGTGTCTGCGCCAGATCGACCTCGCCCGGAACCAGCACGGCCAGGCGACCGTCGGGCCAGCCGCTGTTCAGGCGCTCCACCGGCAGCGCCCCGCAGTAGAGCACGGCCTGCCGCGTGTCGCTGGGCACCAGGAAGGCGGGATCGACGTCCAGCAGGACGATCTGGCCGCGGGTCACCGCCGGGCGCTCGGCGCTCCACTCGTAGTTGTAGGGCTGCGTCAGCTCGAAGGGCTGGACCTTCAGCACCTTGCGCACGGCGCGCCCGTCGTCGAGCACCTGCGGCTCGGGCATGACGGCCTCGGTGCGGACCTGCGGGCCCTCGTGGGGGTCGATGGCCAGCGCGCTCAGCGCGAGGGTGAGGAGGATCATCGGGAGAGCTCCAGGTTGTCCAGGGAGATGCGCCCCAGGGTGGAGCCGTAACCCTCCCCCAGGTCGAGGCGCACCTCGGCGATCTGGGTGAGGTCCAGGGTCGAGCCCAGCGTGAGGTCTCGCAAGGGGACACGCACGGTGACGAACTCGTTGGCCCAGCCGCGCCCGTCGCCGCTGCCCGCGCGCTGGTAGGGCTGGGGCACCTGGCCCTGGTCCTTGAAGTTCAGCCCGCTCTCGACCCCGAGCGCGTCCACCAGGGTCACCGTGAAGTCCAGCGGGCCGTCCAGGGTCTCTGTGTTCTCGTGGCGGCTCTGCTGGGCGACGGCGAAGGAGAGGTGCTCATACGCCGTAAAGTCGGCCATCTCCGCGGCGACGGCCGTGCGGTAGGTGGCGGGGGCGTTGAAGCCGAAGACCACCCCGCGCGCCTCGTCCGTGGGCAGCACCGCCTGGGTCATCGCGTTCATCGGGTCCTCGTCCGACCAGCCGAAGCTGCGATCCTGATCCTTGAGCGGGTCCTCGCTGATCGCGTCCACATCGGTTGTGACGACCGTGCCCGCGCTGCTCAGCGCGGGGTCGGAGGCGGACTGGAAGTCGTCCAGGATGGGGTAGCCAAGCGCGTGGGCGTCGCGGTAGGTGGTCGCGAGCCGGTCCTCGCTGTCCAGCGCGAGGGGTCGGAAGCTGTCCGACATGCGGGTGAAGTAGTCGCGCGTGGCCTGGTTGCCGTCGGCCCAGGTCTGAATCAGCGCGAGGAAATAGGCTTTGGCGATGACCTGCACCTCGTCGCGCCCGATCAGGTCCGGGCCCACGCCGTCGTCGATGCCGCAGCAGTTGAAGTCGTTGTGGTCGGCGCCCTGCACATAGGTCACGGCCACCGGACCCTGCGCGGCCTGGGCGATGCGGAAGAACTGGCACTGTTCACAATCGACGCCGCCCGTCACGTCGCCGTCCGCCGCGCCGGCGATGAGGTGGTAAGGCACCTCGTGCGGGTTGGACTCCGTCACCCGATTGAACACGGTGGGCGCGATGCTGGAGATCAGGACGATGTCGTCGGTGGTGAAGCTGTCGGCCTCGAGATCGCCCTTGATGAGGCGATCGTAGGCGCGCACCACGCCCTCGCCGCCGCGGCTGTGGCCGATCCAGACGACGGTGTGCCCGTCTACATGGCCTTTGAGCACGCCGTCACCCACGCTGTCCAGGTTGCCGAGCAGGTAGTCTGTGTTGGTCACCGTCGTCGTGCTGGCGGTCTCGATGCCGGGGCCTGTGTTGTTCTGATGGGCCATGACGACATAGCCCCAGCTGGCCAGGTGCTCGCCCAGGTAGTCGTACCAGCGGTAGTCGTGGCCGTTGCCGTGGCTGATCACCACCAGCGGCACCTCGCCCAGATCCGCCAGGTCCGCCGG
>CAZKWG010000031.1:13755-22507 GCA_964556105.1 uncultured Enterobacterales bacterium
GGTAGTAGACGCGCTGCCCGAGCCAGCTCCCGCCCGAGTGGTCGAAGCTCTCCACGGCGTGGCTCCCCGCCGCGCTCAGGTCGCCGAGCACGTACACGCCGGCCCTCTCGTCGTCCAGGCCGTCGATGAGGTCGCCCGGGTCCAGCCGACCGTCCTGCCCGAAGTCGAAGACGATGTCGTAAGCCTGTCCGAGCCCGTCGCCGCTGTCGAGCCCGTCCTCCCAGAGCGTGTGGGTGTTCGCCGCGACGCCCTCGTCCGACAGCGTGAGCGCCTCGGCGCCGCCGCTGAGATCGAGCAGCGTGGCGTCCTCGGCCCACGCCTCCGGGCTGCGGTGGGCGACGACGTAGGCGTCATAAGGCAGGCCCAGGCGCTCCGGGTGGCGGGTTGTATCGAGGGCCGCCCAGAGCGCGTCCGTGTCGTGCAGGGTGTCGGCCGTCTCCCAGCCGGGGGCCTCGGCTCTCGGGCGCCCGCTGAGCTCTGTGGCGGCGATCCCGCGAAAGACGACCGTGTCGGAGCGCGGGCAGGGCTCGGCGCCGTCGTAGGCCGCGGTGAGCGTGAACGTGCCCCAGCGCGTCGCGCGGGCCAGGAGCGTGACGGGCAGGGCCGAGGCGGAGATCTCCGCGGGCAGGGTCAGGGCCTCGCCGGTCTCGGTGTACAGCTCGAGGCCGGGCGCGTCCACCGAGAGCAGGAAGCTCCCCGGGATCGCCTCGGCGCTGCTCAGGGTCAGGGGGCGCATCGGGTAGCGCTGCCAGCCGAAGGTCTCGGCGCTGACCGCCTCGGCGTCCACGGTCAGGGCGACGCCCTCTGCTCTCGCGATGGCCGCGTCGGCGAAGGCCACGTCCAGGGTGGGGCCGCAGGCCGCGCAGCCGGTGCCCTCCAGGCAGACCTCGGCCTCCGCGTCGCAGGTCTCGCTCGCCACTACGTCGCCCGCGGCGTCACAGGTCAGCGCCTCGCCGCCCTCGCAGACGATGAGGCCGGGCACGCCGTCACAGGCGTCCGGCGGCACCGGCGAGTCTGGCGCGCCGCTGTGAGCGGTGTCGGTGTCACCTGCACCTGGCACCTTCACCGGCTCACAGGCCAGGACGAGCAGAGGCGCCAGCGCGGCGACGAAGGAGCGGGACATGCGGCCTCCAGGCGAGGGGAGGATAGCTCTGCCCGGGGGGAGTGTCAGCTCAGGGGAGCCAGGCGCACCAGACCGCTCTCGCGGATGCGAGCGTCCAGCGTGAGCAGCGGCAGGCCCAGGACGCGGGCGGTCGCGACGATCAGCCGGTCGCCGGGATCGCGGAGAAAGCTGTCCGGCAGCGCTGCCACCTCGGCGGCGACCTCCGGCGTGATCGGCGCGATGACGACCAGGGGCGGCGCGACCGCCCTGCGCAGCCACTCGGGGAGCGCGAGCTGAGGGCGCAGACGCCCCAGGCTGACCAGCGTGGCGATCTCCCAGAGGCAGATGTCTGGCACGATCAGCGGCGCTTCGGCGGAGGCGCCGTCCAGGAGCGGGCGCATCGCGGCGGGCAGGCGCTCCGGGTCGGAGAGCCACCAGACCAGCACATGGGTGTCCAGCACCACGCTCATCGTTGTTCGGCCTCCCAGCGCTCCGCCGGAAGAGGGGGCTCGATGAGATCGTCCATGGCGACCATGGTGCCGAGCAAGGTCGCCTGGGGCGCGGTCTCGATCGTCCGCGTCGGCACCAGCCGCGCCACCGGCTTTCCGTGCTTGAGGATGAGAAAGCTCTCCTGCTCGTCCGAGACCTCGTCGAGGATGGAGAGGCAGTGGGTCTTGAACTCGGTCGCGGCGATGCTTCTCATCTGACCAGTCTATCTGACCAGTCATGAGTGGGCCATGGTGGAGGCGCGCCGCGGACGGCTCTGGCGTTGCGGTGTCAAGAGACACACGAACCCCCTTCTTTGCGCCAGAGACGAGCTCCGCGGCCAGAAACAACTAGCCAATCCTCGCCGGGGGCGAGGGTTGGCTACCTCCAGGCGCTGGCGCAGGCCTGTCCGTCGCCGCTGGTGGTGTTCATCGACCAGGATCGCCAACCCGATCTACCGCGAGGTCATCCCCCGCGCGCTGACCTGGGCGAAGCAGGTCACCATCCCCCACCAGCCCGCCGGGTACGTGCGGCCCGATGGGGGGCTCGACCTCGCGGCGCTGCTGGAGGCCTTTCAGAGCTTCTGGCGCAAGGACGGCCACCTGGCGGCGCAGGGGTTCTCGTACACCGAGTCCGGCCCTCACCTGGTGTTGATGGTGTTCTGGGGCGAGCAGCGGTACGCCATCGAGCTGAAGCTGCGTCGAGACACGGAGACGGAGCGTGAGGCGCTGGCGCAGATCACCCGCTATCTGGACAGCGCGGGTCTGGACGAGGGCTGGCTGGTGATCTTCGACCTGCGCAGCCGAAGGTCGTGGGCGAAGAAGATCTTCGCGCGCGAGCTCCAGGTCGATGGCAAGCGCGTTCACCTCCTGGGGTGCTGACGGCGCCAGGGAGGTTCCCGGGACGCGCTCCCTGCCCCTCCCCCCGAGGTTCCGGTTGCAGGTGCCAGGATCTCGTATAGGCTGCATGCCATGGAAGCGATCCCTCTCCCGAAGCGTGAGCCCTCGGTCTCCGTGGTCTCGTCCCCCGACAACGCCTCCTCGTCCGCTGCGCTGGCGGCGACCCTCCAGGTCACCGCGCAGCTCTCACAGGGCGCCTACATCCAGGGCTGGCTGATGACGCTGGCCTATCTGCCGTTCGGGCTGATTCTGGCGATCTGGGCGGCTTATCCGGCGGCCACCGGCACGGGCCTGCCCATCTTCGACACCATCGTCGGTCTGCTGATCACGGCGACGGGCATGGTGGGGTCGCTGGGCATGGGCTCGATGACGCTGCGGCTCGCCCAGCAGTCGCGCTACTGGCGCAACGGCGCGCTGGAGATCGAGGAGCAGCTGGGCGGGCGCTCGGAGCTCTTCAAGCGCGAGGCCTCGCTGATGAACGGCGAGGCGGTGCACGTCGGCGGCGAGCGCATGCGCCTGTCCTCGCTGGAGCGGCCGGGCCGGATCACGGCCTTCCACATCTTCTACGGGATGTTCACGCTGGTCTTCAGCTTCCTGCTGATGGCCAACTTCCTGCGCTTCGGCCGCGTGATCTGAGGCGCGGAGCCGCTCAGCGATCGCAGATATCGGCGCGCTTGAAGTCCCAGCAGTAGCTGGTCTCCTGGCCGGCGAGCACGGTCAGCTCGGTCTTGTACAGGCCGCCGTCCTCGCTCTCCAGCATGACCTGCCAGGTCCCGGCGTTGAGCTCGCCCTTGAAGCGGGTCGAGCCCTGGTGGCGGTCGTTCAGCCAGAGGGTCGCCTTGGGCTTGGACGTGATGATCAGCGTGCCGGTGCCTGCGCTGCCGACCATCGCGGCCTGGAGCTCGGTCTTCGACGACGTGGTGGTGCTCGGTCTGTTCAAAGGCGCGCCGGCGGTGGCGGCGCGGGGCTCCTTCGAGGACGTCTCCTCCCTGGGCGTCACGCTGCCCGCCGACGGTCTCGCCGCAGGGTTCGTCGTCGCCGCGGCGCCGGCGCCGGGCGTCGTCGGGTCAGGGTCCGCCGTCGCCGGGTCCGTCGGGTCCGCCGTCGTGGGCTCGTCACCCTTCGTGGCCGCGGACTCCGACCCGACGGTCGCGCCCGCGTCGGGAGGCGTCGCCGGCGTGGTGGAGGTCGTGGAGGCCCCAGGCGCGCTGTAGCGCCAGAGCAGAGCCCCGGTGACCACGGCCGCGAGCACAGCGGCGAGGCCGAGCCAGAGCAGGGTGCGGGTCGTCTGGCGGGGCGCCTCGTCGCCCTGCGTGTTCAGGCTGTGCTCGATGTCGGAGCTGGCGCTCCGCGGGACCTCGCGGTGGATGCCCGAGAGCGAAGGGAAGGCGTTGAAGGCGGGCTCCGGTCGATCGTCGACCGCCGATTCATCGAAGGTGTTCTGAGAGGGCTCGTCCGGGGTCAGGGTGCCGCGCGGCGGAGCGGGCACGATGCGGTCGGGGAGGGGCGCGCCCAGCGGCAGCGCGTCCTCCGGGTCGGGCGGGAGCTGCTGGATGGCCGAGCGGAGCTCGGTCAGCATCGCCGAGCCGGTCGCGTAGCGGTCCTCGGCGGCATAGCGCGTGGCCCGCCGCAGCACGGGGCGCAGCACCTCCGGGATGTCGGCGAAGAGGCGCTCCTGGAGCTCGGCGGCGTAGATGTCGAAGGGCTCGCGCCCGGTCAGCAGCGTGTAGAGCGTGGCGCCCGCGCTGAAGATGTCGGCGCGCCCGTCCACCTGGCTCGCGTTGCCGCGCTGCTCGGGCGCCATGTAGGCCGGCGTCCCGATCGCCGCGCCGGTGCGCGTCAGCCCCTCGCCGGAGTTGAGCAGGCGCGCGATGCCGAAGTCCGTGAGCTTCGGCACGCCGTCGCTGTCCACCAGGATGTTGTGCGGCTTGACGTCGCGGTGGATGACGCCCTTCTCGTGGGCGTACTGCAGGGCGGAGAGGATCGAGATGACCGTCTCGCTCGCCATGCGCGGCGGCATGGGGCCGACCGCCTCCACCCGCGACATCAGGCTGCCGCCCGGCATGAGCTCCAGCACCATGAAGGTGCGGCCGTGATCGGTGCCGACGTCGTGGACCGTGACGATGTGCGGGTGGCGCAGACGGGCGGTGGTGCGCGCCTCGGCCTCGAACCGCTTGCGCAAGGAGGCGTGGTGCGTGAGCGCCGGGGAGAGGATCTTCACGGCCCGCTGCACGCCGAGCCGCTCGTCGTGGGCAGCGTAGACGGTCGACATCCCGCCCTCGCCGAGCACGTTCAGCACGCGGTAGCGCCCCTCACACAGGGTCGGAGCCATGTCCGCGCTCAACACGCCTCCTGGACGTCCGTAATGTAACAGGCTGCCGGGTTGACCACGCGCGAGTTCTTCGCCAGCGACTATAGTAGCGGGAGCGGAGCGCGGGCGCCCGCGGGCGCCTGGGGCGGAGGAGAGGTGAATGTCTTCGAACAACGATGACAATTCCAAGGGTCACGGGGACGGCGAGGGGCCGCGCACCTCCTGGGTTCGGATGCCCACCCGCGATCCGCGCCCGCCCACGACGCCGGAGCCGGCGCCGACCTGGACCCCGCCCGTGGGGCGCGCGCCTGCCTCCGAGGCGCCGCGGGCGGCGGATCGGGCCGCCCCCTTTGGTGGCTTCCAGGCCGGACAGACGACGGGGATGGTGCGTCGGAGCTCGGATCGTGGACGCCTGATCGCGGTGATCGCCGTGATCGCCGTCGTGCTGGGCCTGAGCGTCGCCGCGGTCCTCCTGGCGCTTCGCCCGAAGCCCACGCCGGAGAAGCCCGTGACCACGGAGCTCAAGGAGTCCAAGCCGCTGGAGCCGACGCCGGACCCGGCGGAGGATGACGCCGAGGCCGAGGCGCTCGGCTACACGAAGACCGACGGAAAGCCAACGGAGAAGGCCAGTACTGGCAAGACGAGCTCGGGCAAGAGCGGCTCGAGCAAGAGCGGCTCGGGCAAGACCACGACCGAGAAGCCCGCCGGGCGCCCCGGGCTGACGCGTCCCGACGGCCGGTAGCCCGCTCTCCCGATCACTCCGGGAAGAGCTCGTCGGCCACCGTGTCCGCGATGACGCGGTTCGCGCCGGCGGTGGGGTGGATGCCGTCCAGGAACCAGGCGGGGTCCCAGGAGGGCAGGCCGGGCACGCTCCAGGCGAGGTCGAGCACGGGCAGCCCCAGGTCCTCGCCCGTCTTTCGTACCAGTCGGTTCACCTCGAGCTGAACCTGCCGCTTGTCGTTCACGGAGATGGCGTCCTGTGGGCTGAGCGTGGCCGTGGCCTCGCCGGGGACCAGGTAGGTGGCGAGGCGCAGGGTGGCGCCGCGCTTCGTCAGCTCGGCGTGCAGCTTGCCCAGGTACTCGACGTAGGTGGCCTGGGCGGTCTCGCTGAGCTGGCGCGGCGCGCCGTCGCGCTCGTAGGCGTCGCGAAACCATCGAAAGGCGCGGGCGACGCGCAGATCCCACCACCAGGGCATGATCTGGGGGATGGGCAGCCGCGCGTCCTCGGGGTCGCGGCCCACGCCGCCGAAGAGGGCGTAGTCGTTGTGTCCGACCTGCACGATGACGTGGACGCTGACGCCCTCGGGCAGGTCGGTGAACGCGCCCATCTGCGTGTTCAGGAGCGTGTCGGCCCGCGCGCCCGGCTGGGCGGAGTTGCGGACCTTGATGTCGGTTCGCCCTCGCGCGTGCAGCGCCAGCTCGAGCTGCGCGGGCCAGGACTGCCCGGCCTTCAGCCCGAAGCCATAGGGCACCGAGTCGCCCATGGCGATGACCACCGTGTCGCCCGTGACCACGGCCTCGGCCGGCAGTCGGCGCGACCAGAGGATCAGGGCGGGGACCGCGCGCAGCGCGCCCTCGACGGCCAGGAGGGCCAGGACCAGCAGCAGGGGCCCCAGCAGGATGCGGCGCAGCCAGCGGCGGGCGGGGCTCACGCGCGCTCCGGGCGCTGGGCGACGGTGATCCACAGCCCGCCGTCGGCGGCGCGCCCCATCCAGCTGAGCTGGGCCAGCCAGCGCTCCAGGCCGCTCCCGCGGGGCTGCGGCGAGAAGAGCGCTTCCGACGCCGCGCCCAGCGTCAGCGGCGGGACCGAGGAGACGAAGCGGAGCGCCTCCTCGTCCAGCCAGCCCAGCACCTCGTCGGCGCTGTGGCGGCTCTCGTGGGGGTGGTAGTGCTGGTCGTGCAGCCAGGCCTCGCCGCGGGCGTCGGTGGCCTGGGCGGCGTGGCGGCGGCGGAGCAGGGGCAACAGCGCGCGACCATAGCGGTTGTACAGGCCGAAGAGCAGGAATCCCCCAGGGCGCAGGAGCTGCTTGAGCACGCCGAGCGCGCGCCGCGGCGCGCCGGTGTGGTGGAGCACGCCCTGGGCGATCACCAGATCGGCCGAGCCGGGCAGGACGGGCGGGCTGAAGAGGTTGGCGCGGGCGAAGCGGGCCGTCGTCAGCCCGGCGCGGCGGCGGAAGGCGTCGGCCAGGCGCAGGCTGGCCAGGCTGAGATCGAGGCCCAGGACCACGCGCCCGCTCGCCGCCAGGAAATTGGAGAGCTGACCCGTGCCGCAGCCCACCTCGACGACGCGCGCGCTCGTGGGGACGCCCTGGTCCAGGGCGCGCAGGAAGGGGTTCTCGCGGCCGGCGCGCACCAGCGCGCCGAGATCGTCCTCGTCCCGGTAGTTCGGGAAGGGGCGCTCCTCATAGAAGTCGCGCACCGCCGCCGTGATCTCCGTGCGCTCGCCGGCCTCGTCCGCCGCCAGGTAGAGATCGTAGAGCCCATCCACCTCCGGCCAGGCGCAGGCGCAGGCGCCGAGCGCGACGCGGCAGCGGGGGCAGGCCAGCATCAGAACAACAGGTAGACGAAAGGGGAGGCCGCCGGGTGCGCCGCGGCGAAGGCCAGGAGCCCGCCGATCCCCAGCAGGATCACCAGCAGGGGCCAGAGCCAGAGCAGGCGGCGCGACCGCAACCAGGGGTGGATCTCGGAGAGGGTCCGCAGGATGGCGCGCAGGCGTCTCATCGGCTCACCAGGAAGGGGCCCACGGCCAGGGCGTCGAGCCCGCCGCGGGTGAACGTGCTCCAGCCATCGGCCACGTTGCTGACGATGGGCTCGCCGGCGAGGTTGAAGCTGGTGTTGATGACGCAGGGCACGCCCGTCTCCTCGCCGAGACGCCGCAGCAGGCGGGCGTAGAGGGGCAGGTCCTCGGCGTGGACCTCCTGAACGCGCGCGGTGCCGTCGATGTGGAGGGCGCCGGGGACGCGGTCGTCGCGGGCAGGGACGGTGGACGTCATGAAGCGGCGACTCCACGCGCCCGGCGAGCCTCCTCCGGCGACGCGCGGCGGCGGCAGCACGAAGAGCGCGTCCGAGCGCTCGGCCAGCACGCTGGGGGCGAAGGGGCGGAAGGGCTCGCGGTGCTTGACCCGCTGGTTGAGGCGGTCCTTGGCGCTCGCGTCGCGCGGATCGCAGAGGATGGAGCGCTGACCGAGGGCCCGCGGGCCCAGCTCGAAGCGGCCCTGCATCCACCCGACCACCGCGCCCTCGGCGAGCCGGCGGGCGACGGCGTCGGCGATCCCGTCGCCCTCGTGCTCCTGGTAGGCGATCCCGCAGTCGTCCAGGAACCGCCGCGTGGCGCCGATGTCCAGATCCTCCCCCAGCGCGACGTGGCGCAGGGGGTTGGGGGCGGGGTTCGGCAGCAGCGCCGCCCCCACCGCTCCGCCCGCGTCCCCCGCCGCCGGCTGCACGAAGACGTCGTCGAAGGGCCCCTCGCGGAGGATGCGGCCCACGGCGACGGCGTTCAGCGCCACGCCGCCCGCCAGGCAGAGGTGGGCGAGCCCGGTGCGCTGATGCAGGGCGCGGCAGAGGTCCAGGAGCAGCTCCTCGGTGAGCTGCTGGACGCTGGCGGCGAGATCCCGGTGCCGATCCTCCATCGGGCCGCCCGGCGGGCGCGGGGGGCCGAGCAGCGCCTCGAAGGCGGGGCTCCAGGCGCGGTCCGGCTCGCGATGGAAGCTGAAGAAGTCCATGTCCAGCTCGAAGCTGCCGTCCCCGTGCCGGCGGACGAGGCGCTCGAGCTCGGCGCGGTAGCGGGGCTGACCGAAGGCCGCGAGCCCCATGACCTTGTACTCGCCCTCGTTCACCTCGAAGCCGAGGTAGGCCGTGAACACCTAGTAGAGCACCCCGATGGAGTTCGGGAAGTGCGTCTCGGCCAGCACCTCCAGCCCGCCCGGCCCCGCTCGCCACAGCGAGGTGTTGGAC
>CAZKWG010000032.1:0-22486 GCA_964556105.1 uncultured Enterobacterales bacterium
GGTGAATGCCTCCCTCGTAGACCTTCAGCACGTTCGGATGGGAGAGCCGAGCCAGCGCCCGGAATTCCCCCCGAAAGCGCCGCGTCGGCTCCTCGCCGCGGGCGGAGGGCAGCATCAATTTGATGGCGCGCCGCTCGTCGGTGCGCGCGTCCACGGCCTCCAACACCACGGCCATGCCGCCGCGGCCGATCTCTCGAACCACGCGGTATGGGCCCAGGAAGTCTCCTGGTGCGGGAAATGGTAGCAGTGCGCCTGAGGTCACGGTGGGCCGATTGCCCCCACGAAGGGGACATGCGATCTATAGTCTGATCACATCCATTCCGCGTACCGAAGGCGCTGGAAGTCCACCGATGCAGCTCGAAGCCGCCGCCCGCACCGACCCTGGCCCTGTTCGTGACAGAAACGAGGATTACTTCTCGGTCGACCTGGACGCGGGTCTGTTCCTGGTCGCGGATGGGATGGGTGGCCACGCGTCCGGGGAGGTGGCCAGCGCCATCGCCGTCGAGACCGTCCGGGAGATCCTGCTGGGCGGTGACGACCCGGAGGAGACCGATCTGGACCTCAAGGTCCCCGACCCCCAGGAGGAGATCCGCGAGCGGCTGCGCTACTCGATGAACCAGGCCAGCCTGCGGATCCGCCGGGTCGCGCGGGAGAACCCCGCGCACCGGGGCATGGGGACCACGCTCGCCGTCCTCCTGGTCGAGGGCGACGTCGCGCACCTCGGTCACGTCGGCGACAGCCGCATCTACCTCTGGCGCTCGGGCCGCCTGCAGCGCCTGACCCGCGATCACACGGTCGTGCAGCAGGAGATCGACGCGGGCAGGCTCACGCCGGAGCTGGCGCGCGTCGTCCACTTCAAGAACGTGCTCACGCAGTCCATCGGCTACCACGGCCCCGTGGAGCCCGACACCAGCACACGCCCGATCCAGCCCGGCGACGTCTTCATCCTCTGCAGCGACGGGCTCACCGATCCGCTCGATGACGAGCAGATCGGCGAGGTGTGCCGGCGCTCGCGCCCCGAAGATCTCGCCGACGAGCTGGTGCGCAACGCCCTCGAGCAGGGCGGAGACGACAACGTCACCGTTGTCGCCCTCTATATCGCTTGAGCTGAGCCCCCAGCGTGCGCCGCGGGCGAGGGCCGGCTACTCTGCAGCCAGATCCTCGACATCTTCGAAGAGCGCGCTGGTCGGACCCTTGAGCAGCTTGACGAGGCCGCGGGTGTGCTCGCTGCGCCCGTACCAGTCGCCCTTCTCCGGGGACTGCTGGATCTGGAGCGTCTCCGTGCGACCGTCGGTCCCCTTCAAGGTGAGCTGGAAGCGGTCCTGAAGGTCGGTGGGCAGGTCGTCCGGCGCCACGTAGGCGCTGCTCTTGAGCTGCAGCGCCTTGTCCATCCAGGTCTCCAGCTGCTCGGCCGCGACATCCGGGGCCGAGGCGCGCGCCCAGGTCGCCTTCTCCTTGTCCTCGGCGTTCTTCTGCACGACGTCCAGGCTGGTCATCCCTCCCGAGATCACCGCGCTCTCGATCTTCTCGGTCGCGATCGAGAACAGAGCCCGGTCGGGCATCCGCGTCTTGGCGTACTTCAGCGGACGGAGCAGCTCGTCGTCGAGCAGGTAGATCTCGCCGGACTCCTTGTCCCGCGCGTAGCGATCCTTGGAGCCATAGGCTTCGCCGCCGATCTCCAGCACGCGGCTGCGCCCGTTGCGCACCAGCTCGACGGTCTCTTTGCTCTCGTCCAGGCCGAGCGTCGCCATCTTGTCGGCCGGCACGTCGGTGAGCTGCCGCAGCGCGAGCAGCGGGCTCATGCTCTCCAGCAGCTTGTCACCCGCCTCGCCGGCCTTGAAGACCTGCGTCTTGGCGATGCGCTCGACCGGGGCCGCGGCCTCCGCCGGAGCGGCCTCGGCCGCCGGATCCGCGGGCGCGGCGGGATCTGTGGGCGCGGCAGGATCCGCGGGCGCGGCGGGATCCGCGGGCGGAGGCTCTGGCTTCGGCGCCTTCGGCTCCTCCCACTTCGTGTAGGTCACCCAGAGGTAGGAGCCCCCCGCGTCCAGCTTGCGCTCGACGGTGACCTCCTCCTTGTCGCTCTTCCAGAGAACGCGCTCGACGTCCTTGGCTTCGCCCTGCATCAGCACGATCTTGTCGCCCGTGTCGACCTCGGGCGGCGCGGTCCACTCCACCCAGGAGAGGCCCAGCAGGACGGCGACGACGACGCCGTAGATGGTCACAGAGCGGTTCATGCTTCACCCCGCTTGCGCTGGCGGACGCGGAGCAGGCCGAGCGAGAGGATGACCACGGGGATCAAGAACGACGTCCCGTAGAACAGCCCCGCCTGGCCCTCCTTGGTGTGGAGGATCTTGACGTCCTCCTCAGAGTTGACGGTCCCGGCGAGCGCCTCGTCCTGCGAGAGCCAGGCCAGCGTGTCCTGGAGGAGGACCTGATTGCCCTGCACGTTCGGCAGGAAGAAGTCGGAGACCCAGGTGCTGCCCGCGAAGACCACGGCGCGGAACTCCGGGCCCTCGGGCTCCTTGGCCTCGGGCTCCTTGGCTCCGGGAGGACCGGCCTCCATCCCAGGCATCCCCGGCGGCAGCCCGGGCGGGCGGCCCCCTGGCATCGCCCCTGGCGCGCCCGGAGGCGCCGGCGTGCTCTGCGCCAGCTCCTCCTCGCCCGCCGGCGGAGGGCTCACCGGGCCGCTCACCGCGGCGACCACCGCGTAGCCCTCGCGCTTCTCCTCGGGCGGATCGAAGTCCAGGTTCTTGTTCAGATCGTTCCAGGCGTCCGGCAGCGAGCGCACCGTGAACGTGACCTTGACGCCCTCCGGAGCCTGACCCTCGGTCAGATAGCCGGAGAGCGGCATCAGCGCCGGGAGGGTCTTGCTGTTCCGCGACAGGGTCGTCACCGACGGGTGCGTCGAGAACTTGTTCGTCGCGATGTTCATCCGGTCCATCTTGCGCCGGGTGACCACGGCGATGTTCTGGTCGCTGGCCAGCACCTCGTTGTGGTAGACCAGCCCCAGCGGTCCGAGCAGCGCGCTCACGTCCGGGCTGTCCGGGTTCAAGGTCAGCAGGAGCGAGCCGCCGCGGCGCAGGTAGGCGTCGAGCGAGGCGATCTCCTCCGCCAGGAACGGCTCGGTGGGGCCGAGCACGGCGACGAAGGCCGCGTCATCGGGGACCTCCTGACCGAGCCCGCTGGCCACGCCCAGCTCCTTGACCTTGTACTGCAGCGACCCGAGGCCCTTCTTGAACTGATCGACCATCCGGTCCTTCGGCTCGCCGGCCTTCCAGTACATCTCGCCGTGTCCCACGGTCACGTAGGCGGTCTTCTTGCCTCGCGTGACCTTGACCAGCGCCTCCTTGACCTTCTCGTCGAGCTTCTTCAGGTTCCGCTTCGCCGCGTCGAAGTCCGCGCCGATCTTGATCGTCTCGACCTGCTGGTCCTCGCCCTCGCCGCGCACGAGCGCGATGGTCCCGTTCTCGCGGACCTTCAGCTCCTTGGCCAGCTCCGGCTCCAGCGCGTGGTCCACGTACTCGATGCTGAGGTTGTTGCTCTCCAGCTTGTCGAAGAAGGTCCGGATCTCCTGCGTGACCTCCGACGAGGACGGGAAGAACAGGACCGCGCGCAGCGGCTCGCTGAGCTCATCGACGATGCTCTGCGTGCTGCTACCGGGCTCGGCGGTCTTGAAATAACCGAGGTCCCACCGCTCGTTCTTGCTGGAGGCCAGGTAGTTCAGCGGGAAGATCATCGTGATCGCCAGCGCCGTCGTCAGCGCCGCCGTGCCCGCCTCGCGCGCCCTGCCAGGGGCCACCACCACCGGGCTGGCCGCGATCACGCGGTCCATGGCCAGGAAGGGGAGCGTCCCACACAGCCAGAGGATGAGCCAGGCGACCGTGAGCGCCACGGTGAAGCGATGCTCGCCCTCCTCGGAGAACGCCAGCGCCCGCAGGACGGGGTCGGTGGTCAGCCCATAGACCAGGACGCTGGAGACGCCGAGCATCGCCCAGCCGAGCGCGCCAGAATGGGGAGCCCGCTGGTCCCCCGTCGCGTGACCACGCGCCTGGAAGAGCAGCCCGAGCGAGGCCAGCAGCGCCAGCACGCCGACGCCGTCCGCAGCCCAGCGTTTGACGTCTTCGCCGCCGATCATGCGCTCGCCGACCAGCAGCAGCGCCATCCCGACCAGATAAAGGATCGCGGGGAGCCTCATTGCCATCTCCTCGCCTGCAGCGTCCGCACCGAGAGGGTGAGGAACAGGAAGACCAGCGACCCGTAGTACACGAGGCTCTCCGTGTTGATCCGGCCGCGCTGGAAGGGCTGGAAGTGCCGCTCGAAGAACGCGACATAGGAGGCGAGCTCAGAGATCGGCGGGTCGCTGACCCGGCTGATGTACCAGCTCACCAGGAGGAGGAACCAGATGGCCAGGCCGATGAAGCCCGCGACGATCTGGTAGCGCGTCAGCGCCGACCCGTAGGTGCCGATGGCCACCGTCGCCGCGCCCACCGCGAGCACGCCCAGATAGCCCGCCCCGATGTGGCCCCAGCTGACCTTGCCGTTGACGAAGATCAACGCCGGGATGTAGGCCGAGAGCGCGACGATCAGGCAGAGAAAGCCGTAGGCGCCCAGGAACTTGCCCAGCACCACCTGCGTCTCGGTCACAGGCGCCGTCTCCAGCACCACCAGGGTGCCCGTCTGCCGCTCCTCCGCGAAGAGCCGCATCGTCAGCAGCAGCCCCGCGGCGACCGTGACGCCGTAGGTGATCATCATGAAGTCTTCGAGCACATCCGCCGAGAAGCGGGGCTTGTCGCTCATGGCGACGGCGTTGAACAACAACCCGTCGAACAGCAGCGCGATGGCCAGGATCACCCAGCCCCACGCCGTGTTGAGATAAGCCCCGATCTCTCGGCGCGCGATGAGGAATACCGGTCTCATGCAAGCCCCTCTTGCGTCAGGCCGAGGAAGATCTCTTCGAGCTCGCCGCGCGTGTCGTGGACGCTGCGGATCCCGAAGCCCGCCGCGACGAGATCCGCGACGAGCTGCTCCCGGCGATCCTCCCGCAGCACCACCCGCGCGTCTACGTTGCCATCCTCACGGGCATGACAGGTGCTGGTCGCCACGATCGGGCTCTTCTGGAGCGCAGACTCCAGGGCCTCCACCGAGCCCCTCACCGTCATGTCCACCTTCAAGCCCGTCTTGAGCTGGGTCGCGAGCTGACTGCCCGTGCCCTGCGCCACCAGCCGCCCGTTGTGCAGGACCAGGATCCGGTCGCAGGTCTGGGCGATCTCCGGCAGGTTGTGGCTGGAGAGCAGCACCGTGCTCTCCTGGCCCAGCCCGCGGATCACCTCGCGCATCTCGACGATCTGCACAGGATCCAGGCCGGAAATCGGCTCATCGAGAATCACCAGCCGCGGCTGATGGACGATGGCCTGGGCGATGCCCACCCGCTGGCGGTACCCATGGCTGAGCTCGCCGATCACGCGGTTGCCGAAGCCCACCAGCTGCGCCTTCTTCAGCACGTCAGGGATGCGCCGGTCCAGGTCGCCGCCGCTCATGCCGCGCAGAGAGCCGACGAAGCGCAGGTAGGACTCGACGGACATCTCCTTGTAGACCGGCGGCTCGTCCGGCAGGTAGCCGATGCGCGCGCGGGCCGAGACGGGTGCCTGAGTCACGTCGACGCCGTCGATCTTGACGGTGCCCATCGACGGCGTGAGCAGGCCCGCGAGCACCTTCAGCGTCGTGCTCTTCCCGGCGCCGTTCAGCCCCAGGAAGCCGATCACCTCGTTGGAGGCGATCGAGAAGCTCACGTTGTCCACGGCGCGACGGGCTCCATAGTACCGGGTCAGAGACTGGACCTCGATCATACAGGACGCTCCAGGTCTTTTGCGAATTGGCGTCGGAAACACCCGACCGACCACACGTATTCCATACGGCGGAGAGCCATATGCACCCCGCAGAATTCGTCAAGTCGCGACATCGGCCCGCGTCAGAACCGCCAATGATTCTACGTGGAACGTCTGCGGAAACATATCGAAGATCGCAAGGTATGAGAGCCTGTAGCCCATCTGGAGCGCCTGTCTCAGGTCGCGCGACAGGGCCGGCGGATGGCAGGAGATGTAGGCGATTCGCTTCGGGCGCGTCACGGCCAGCGCCGCCAGCACCCCCGAGGCCCCCTCTCGAGGTGGATCGACGATGGCGGCGTCAAAGAACGCGTCCCCCGCCCGGTAGCGCGACGCGTCCGCGACCTTCGCGACGACGGGCAACGAGCACCGCTCCGCCGTGCGCTTCGCCTCCGCCACCGCCGCGTTGTCCGCCTCCCAGAGGATCACGGGCGTCCCGCTCGCGGCGATGGGCATCCCGAAGTTGCCGTACCCGGCGTAGAGATCCAGCACAGCGCTCGGGGCGCAGCCGGAGATCTGCCCCCGCACCGCCTCCACCAGGAGCGCGTTGACCTCCAGGTTGACCTGAAAGAACACGCCGGGACCTGGCCGGTGCTCGACCCCGCCCGCGCTCAGGCGCAGGTGCCCGTCGCCGAAGAGCGTGCGCCCGCTCAGGACCGCCCCCGTCAGGCCCGGGATCTCCTCCAGCCTGAGCGCCAGCATCTCCGCCTCGAGCGAGGGCATCACCCGACGCTCCCGCGTCGCGACCAGGACGGTCCGCTCCCCGTCCGTGCGCAGCTCCACCGACTCGAGGCCGCGGGGCATCGGCGGAAGGCGAGCCAGAACCGCCCCTATCTCCGGGCGTGCGATCAGACAGGCATCCACGGCGACGTGACTGTGGGTGCGCGGCTTGTGATAGCCCAGGCGCCCATCTGGGCCGGGACGCAAGCGGACGCGGGCCCGATAGCCGAGCTGTCGCGGCGAGGCGAACACCTGATCCGGCGCGCGACCGGTCGCGCGGGTCACGGATCGGATCTTCGCCTCGAGCTGCGTCGGCTCGTCGCGGTCCATGGCGTCGCACGCGCCGCAGGCCGCGTGAACAGGGCAGGGCGGAGTTCGAAGGGGTTCATCGGCCATGGCGGCCGTGGAGTATCCCAGGAGACCACGCGTGGCGCGCCCGTATGCGGTTATACAGGCGAAGTGTGCCCGGGAGCCCGTATGCGCGTCGCCCTCCTCGTTCTCGTCGCCGCTGGATGTGCCAGCTCCGAGCCCTCCTTCGACGTGCTCTCCCCAGAGCAGCCCAGCGCGTCGGCGGGCGCACCCGTCTCGGCACCTCCGCCGGAGGACTTCAAGATCTCCAGCGAGGAGCTGAAGAAGAACGCGGAAGAGGACCGGACGGATCAGCTGACGCCGCCCTCCCCCTTCGGTGGACCGACCGGCCCTGTGGTCGGGCCCACCGCCGAGGAGCCCGCCGCGACAGAGGCGGTCGCGGAGGCCACGCCGGCCGCCGCCGCACCTCCCGCAGCCGAGCCGACGCCGACAAACGCGCAGCCGACGCCGATCGCCGCGCCCAGCCCCTCGCCCTGGCCCGTGCGCCTGGTGAAGACCCTCCCCGAGGCGCAGCCCCCGCGAGCCATCCTCGGCCTCCCCGACGGCAGCGAGATCGTCGTCACCCCCGGCGTGCTCCTGGCCGAGCAGGGCCTCGTGGTCATGGGCATCGGCAAGGCCAGCGTGGACCTCGCCCAGGTGCGCGCGGCCGGCGATCACGCGGAGGTCACCGCGCTGAGCATCTCCGCCCAGTACTGAGGGCCTCGCCGCTCAGGGCTGCCAGGCCAGCGCGACCAGCGCCGTCAGCTCGGCCAGCTCCAGCCCCGCGCCGTACACGTCCCCGGTGAGCCCACCGAGGCGCGCGCGCATCGCCTGACCGAAGGCGAGCGCCACCCCGAGCCCCAGCGCCGCCGCGATCAGCGCCTGCGCCCCGCCGAGCGCTCCGCCGAGCCCCAGCACGGCCGCCGCGGCGACCCACACGGGGAGCCTGCGGCTGGCGGACTGGAAGGCCTGCCCGAGCCCGTCCGGGCGCGCCGAGGGGAAGCTGACCACCATCAGCGCCGCCGCCGCCCGCCCCAGCGCCGGGAAGAGCAGGAGGCTGGTCGCCCCGAGCGTCGCCCCCAGCGCGAGCACCTTGATCAGCACCACCACCACGAGCGACAGCGCCCCATGGGGGCCCGTCCTCGGATCGCGCATCACCTCGAGCATGCGCGCCCTCCGCGCCGCCGGGTCTGGCTTGGAGGCGCTCCCGAGCCCGTCGAAGGTGTCCGCCAGCCCGTCCAGATGCAGGCCGCCGCTCAGCCAGGCCAGCAGCGCGACCAGCAGCGCGGCCTCCAGGGGCGGCGCCAGATGACCCTCGACGGCGGAATGTATGCCCAGAAGCAGCCCTCCCAGCCCGAGGCCCACCAGCGGGAACAGGGCGATCGCCCTCCCCAGCTCCCGCTCGCTGGCGTGAAAGGCCGGCACAGGAAGCCATGTCAGAAAGCCGATCGCCAGCCAGATCGATCTCACGCGCGCGCGCTCGGCGTGGAGAGGCCGGGCCCCCAGGGCTCCACCGGGCCGGGCTTGAGGCGGAGCATCACGCCCAGGGCACCAAAATAGACCTCGTCCGCCCGCGACGCGATGCGCTGATGGGCCCGCCCCACCAGATCACGGAAGCGACGGGCAAGCGCGTTCATCGGCACGATGCCCAGCCCGACCTCGTTGCTGACGATCACCGTGAGCGCACGCGGGCGATCGAGGGCCTGCACGAGCCGCGCGACCTCCGCCTCGACGCTGGCGTCGTCCCGCTCAGCCATCAGCAGGTTGGAGATCCACAGGGTCAGACAGTCCATCACCAGCACGTCGGCCGGGCAGGACGCGAGCACGCCGGGCGCGTCCAGCGGCTCCTCCACGGTCTCGAAGAGCCCCGCGCGGTCCGCCTGATGTCGGGCGATGCGCGCGGCCATCTCCTCGTCCAAGGCCTGTCCCGTCGCGAGAAAGGCTCGACTTCCGGCCGTCTCCAGCGCGAGCCGCTCCGCGAGCGCGCTCTTGCCCGAGCGCGCTCCACCGCCGATGAGCACCACCCGATTCATCTCCGGGACCTCCGATCCCGCACGCGTAGCACGGAGGCCTCGTCCGGGCCGTTCGGGCTCAGACCGCCATGCGCAGGCGGTTGAGGGCGCCACACTCGATCTGACGGACGCGCTCGCGCGAGAGGCCCATCGCCTTGCCGATATCCGCCATCGTCCGCGCGTCCACGCCGTCCAGCCCGTAGTGGTTGACCAGGATGAACTGCTCACGCTCGTTCAGGATCTCCTGAAACGCGCCACGAATGCGCAGCAGCGCCTGCTGCTGGATGGCGAACTGGTCGGGCTCGGGGTCCTTGCGCTCGGAGGGCAGGCGGTCCATGACGCGCAGCCCCTCGTCGTCCGGCTGGTCGAGCGAGACCACGCCACCCTGAGAGAGCAGCAGCTCTGCCCGCTGGCGCTCGATGCCGACCTCGCGGCTCAGCTCGTCGAGATCGTAGGTCTCCCCGGCGTTCTCGAAGCGCTCCATCGCCGTGCGAAGGTTGCGCATCTGCTCGACCGCGCCGCCCGGCAGCCGGACCATGCGACCGGTGGTCTCGATCGCGCGCGTCATCTGCGCGCGCACCCACCACCGCGCGTACGTGGAGAAGCGGATGCCACGATCGGGGTCGAAGCGGCGCGAGGCGCGCAGAAGCCCGATATAGCCCTCCTGAATCAGATCCTCCTCGCTCATCAGCGGGCAGGTCAGCTTGCGCGCCTCGCCGCGGGCGATGCGCTTCGCCGACATCGCCAGGCTCCAGCGGAGGGTCTCCGCCTCGGTCCAGGCCGCCGCGGCCTTGCGCGCCGCAGGCCCCAGGCTCGGGTCGAGCGCTACGGCCTCCTGCACCGCCAGCACAGCGGCCTCGAGGCGATCGACAGAGCCCGCGCGCGTGCGCTCCGCGCGCGACGGCCGCTTGCGCAGGACCTCTTCGGCGACGGGGATGCCCGCCACGGCCTCGCGGGCGCGACGCTCGGCGTCCCGGATGCCGCGCGCGACGGCGCACTCTTCTTCTGGAGTCCATCGGATCGCGTTGCTGTCTGAGTTGTAGGTTGCCACGGCTCTGGCCTCCGGGCTGGACGGGAAGTCTTCGCAGTTCATGTGCAAACCTTATACACGGTTATCCTTGTCAGCCAGTAGGAGTATGTGACTTTTTCATTCCTCCGCCTTACAGGCTCACAAAGTGCTACCTTCCCTGGAAAGAGCTCCCGCCACCGCTGACACGAGCGGCGCAGCCAGCGCCTTCAGCCGGGAGGCGCGCGCACATCCCCCTTACGCCTACTCCGTCACCGGGCGTTCGAGGATGACCGACCCGGTGCGCTCACTGCTCTTCGATGATCTCGAGGACGTACCGCTTCTTCTTCTTTCCGCCGATGGCGTGGACCAGACGACGGATGGCATCGGCATGAACACCCTTCTTGCCGATCACCTTCCCCACGTCCTCGCGCGCGACGTGTAGCTCGAGGACACAGGAGTGCGTCCCCTCGACCTCCGTGCAGCGCACCTCGTCCGGGTTGTCCACGAGCGCCTTGACGATCTCTTCGATCAGCTCTCGCACTTCCATCTTCAGCGACTCCTCTGCTCTGCTCTGCCCTGCAGCAACCCGGCGCTTGAAGCACACGCGTCCTCACAAGAATCAGCCCCAGGAGCCGCTTCGTCAAGGAGGCGCTCGCAGGTCTGCTCTGGGGCGTGCTCCTCGCCGCTTCCCCCTGGCGCCTCGGTCATCGCATCGAAGATTGAATACCGGGCGCGCTGGTGCGTCAGAGAGCGTGACGGTGCAGGGAAGAGAACGGTGGCCTCCCGGGTTGACAACCGGGACGGAGGTACGCACCTTGAGTGCATCCGCTCGGCCTGTCCTCGCGCCTATCGCCCGGCGCCGTCAGAGGGGACCTTCATGCCTGGACATCTCCGACTCATCGAATCGAAGCAGCCCGCCACGTGGTCCGAAGAGGACTTCAAGGCCCTCGCGCGTCAGGATCGGCGCGTCGCCATGGACATGGTCATCCGCCGCTTCCGCGAGCGGCTGTACTACCACGCCCTCTACATCGTGAAGAGCCAGGACGAGGCCTACGATGTGGTGCAGGAGGTCTTCATCCGGGCCATCCGCGAGGAGCGCTTCTTCGAAGAAGACTTCCGCATCCGCGCCTGGCTCTTCCGGGTGACCAGCAACCTCTGCTTCAACCAGGTGCGCGACCGCAACCGGCGCGGCGCCATCCTGGACGCGGCGCCGAAGATCGACGCCAGCCACGCCAGCCAGCTCGACTCGGTCTTCGAGGGCGAGCAGCGCGGCGAGGTCATGGCGGCGATGGACAAGCTCTCCGAGGAGCACAAGGACATTCTGCTCCTGCGCTATTACGACGATCTCTCCTACGCCGAGATCGCCGACGTGCTGGGCATCAAGCTCGGCACCGTGATGTCCCGACTCTCGCGTGCGCGGACCCGGCTGGCCGAGGTCATGGGCCAGCCGCTCCCCGCATAGTCCCCTTCTTCTTCCGCACGGGTCCCCTCCATGGACTGCGCAACCATCGCCGACCGCGTCGCCGCCTATCTCGACAGCGAGCTCTCCAAGAGCGAGCTCGCGCTCTTCGAGCAGCACCTGGAGAGCTGCGAGGCCTGCCAGGCCCTGGTGGAGCGCGTCGCCGCGGTGGACCTGAGCCCGCCGCCCCCGATCCCAGAGACGGCTGAGCCCGCCTACTGGGCGCGGATGGACGAGGCGCTGGCGCAGGAGCAGACCCGCGCGCTGAACACCCCCGCTCCCGCGCGGCCGACGGCGGCGAACCGCCCCTGGTCGCGCGAGCTCCGCGTGTCGCTGCCGGTGGTCCTGGCCTATGTGGCCTTCCTCCTCCTGGCCGTCGGCTGGTCCTTCATGAACCTCGAGCGCGCGCAGAGCGCCGAGGCCGCCCTCCAGAGCATGGAGGAGCTCGTTCAGCGCGAGCAACGCCAGCACCAGGCTCCCCCCGCCGAGGTCGTCCCGGAGAGCTCGGTGCGGATCGCCTCCTCCACGCGGGGCACCTTCTAGGCCTCATGCTTCTGACGTTCCTGCTCCTCGGTGGGCTCCTTCGCGCGGCCTGGGCCCAGGACGACGACTCGTTCGAGGCGGCGATGCGGCTGCTCGCCGCGCGCTATCCCGAGCAGGCCGCCAACGGCGCCCTCTATCGGGCCGCCATCGCCGGCATGGCCGAGCACGTGGACGCGCTCAGCCAGGGCAGCGAGAGCGCGCTGCTGACCTCGGCGCAGATGACGGCGCTGAACGCCCGCCAGCGCGGCGAGCGCCAGGGCATCGGCGTGCAGTTCTGGGTGCTCGCGGGCCAGGGCATCGTCGTGAACAAGGTGCTGGAGGGCAGCCCCGCGGCGCGCGCCGAGCTGCGTCCGGGAGACGTGATCGTCGGCATCAACGACCAGCCGCTGACCGGGCGGAGCCGGCAGGCCATCCTCTCCGTGCTGGGAACGGCGCGGCCACCCGCCGTTCAGCTCGACGTGCGCCGCCAGCAGGCGCCGCCGAAGAGCTACCGCATCCCCTGGGGAACCTACTGGTTGAACGCCGTGGAGCGCTGCCCGATCGAGGGCGCGCCCTGCCTGCAGATCCAGCACTTCGGGACGGGCACGGCGGGCGCGCTCGAGGCGGCGCTGGCGACTTTGGATCCCGCGCAGGGCGTGGTGCTCGACCTGCGCTCCAACGAGGAGGGCGTGCTCGAGGAGATGGTGGCGGTGGCCGACCTGTTCCTCGCGACGGGGGATGTCGTCCTGCTCCGCGACGTCCCTGGCGGCGCCACCGAGACCCTGCGCGCGCGCGGCGCGTCCGCCTGGCGAGGGCGCGTCGTGCTGGTCGTAGACGAGAGCACGTCCGGGCTCGCCGAGGCCTTCGCGTCCACGCTGCGCGAGCAGCTTCAGGCGAAGCTCGTCGGGACCTCCACGAAGGGCGTCGGCACCACCGCCAGCCTCCACCCGCTGGGCGACGGGCTGGTGCTGCGCCTCGCCGATGTCCAGATGCGCTCCCCTGCCGGACGCGCCTGGGCCCCGAAGGGCGTCGCGCCAGATGTCACCGTTGAGCACCCTGATGTGCTCCTCCCAGCCGGAGCGGGTTTCGCCCTGCCAGATCTCCAACTGGAGGCCGCTATTCGCCTCCTCAGGGGACCCTGACACAGGAAAACATTGATCCGGAGAGCCTGCTCCTATAGGATGAGGACCGGTTTCCTGGCGTGCGCTCTCCGCGCAAGCCAACTGGGTGGGCTGGTGGCGGACTCTCGTCGCAACAGCAAGTCGCAGGATCCGCTTCGTGTGCTCCGAGAGCAGCTCGCTCTCGGGGTCACTGGATGCTTGAGCCTGCGCGACAAGGAAGGCGCTGAGCTCAGCGTCTATGTCATGCAGGGCGAGCTCCTCGCGAGCAACGGGCCCGAGGACAGCCGTTGGATCGTGCGGCGGCTGGTCAACAACGGCGCGCTGACCGAGACGCAGGGCGAGCGCCTCACCGCGCGCCTCGCGGCCGGCGACCGGCTGGAGGACATGCTCTTCGGGCAGGTCCCCGACGATCTCCTGCTGGACACCATGGCGGCCCGCTTCCGCCAGAGCGTGCTGGACTTCCTGTTCGTGTCGGCGCTGCCGACCTTCGAGCCGATGGAAGCCATCTTCGTGGACAACATCCAGGTCGGCCACGACTCTCAGGCGCTCCTGGCCGAGCTGGAGGGGCGGCGCGATCGCGTCCGCGGCCTGCGCGCCCGCGCCCCTGGGGTCACCATCCGGCACGGGCGCGGACGCCCCCGCTCGCTGGACGAGGCGCGGATCCTCGACCTCTGTGAGAGCTCCGTGCGGCTGGCAGATCTCATCGCCAGCAGCCCGATGGAGCAGGGCGAGACCCTCGACATCGTCCACACCATGCTGGGCGCAGGGCTGCTCATCGCCGACGGCTTCTTCCCCACCGATGACGACGAGCCCACCGAGGTCTCGGGCTCCGAGCTGGGCCTGGAAGGTGGCGAGGTCGCCGACGACGTGTCCGAGTCCGTGGAGCCCTGGACCGAGGACGGGCAGGCCTCGCAGGTCGTCAACATCGCCCCCATCGACGACTGGGCCACCCCGCTCGCCGACGCGCCGCACGTCAGCCTGACCCCGGATCTCGAGGTCGACGACGAGCCGCTGGTCTCGGCGCAGGACGCCGCGCCACCGACCCCAGAAGAGGAGGTCCTTCGCGCGGTCGAGAGCGAGCACCTCCGCGCCATCGCCGAGGAGACCCACCGTCAGGCGGCAGAGGAGGCGCTCCGCGCCGAGATGGAGCGCGAGCTCTCCTGGACCGAGGAAGAGGAGGGCGGCGCGCCCAAGGTCATCCCTCCGGGCTTCGACTTCTTCGCCGCCAAGGACGAGGATCAGGAGGCCCTCTTCATCGACCACGATCGCACCATCGGGCGCGGCGCGGGCGAGGGCATGTACTCGGGCGGCATCCGCGACGTCGTCGACCTCGGGCCGGGCGCGCGCGCGCCGAAGCCCGACGATGACGGGATCATCGAGGCGGACAGCCTGGAGTCGCTCTCCGACGAGGAGCGCGCCCAGGTGCGGGCGCTCAGCTTCGGCGCTCCCCCCGTCGAGGAGAGCGAGATCCGCGCGGCCTTCGACGTGGTCAACCAGGCGCTGCGCGAGATCGCGCGGGTGCTCGACGAGCAGAACGGCGCGGGCGCCGGGCGGGCCTTCGTCCAGCTCCTCATCGAGGGCACGCCGGCCGAGTTCAGCCCGCTCTTCCGCGGGGTCGAGGCGCGCAAGGACGGCCGGCTCCCCATCGAGGGCGTGCTGCGCAACCTGCGCGATCGCCCGAAGGCCGAGCACCGTCAGCTCGTGCACCGCGGCGTCGAGGACCTCATGGAGCGCGCGCTGACCTTGAGCTGCGAGGAGCTCGACGACGACGCGGCCGACGCGCTCGCCGAGCGGGTGCTCGGGCTCCAGAAGCAGCTCGAGCTCTGAGCTCCCGGGGACGGGGCCCTCGCCGCCGAGGCGAGGCGCGAGGCTTCACCAGCCGCTGATCAGCTCGAGCAGGGCCGGCGCGGTGGCGGGCGGCGCTGGCTGAGCGGCGATCCAGGCGCGGATGGCCTCGGAGACCAGACCGCGCGCGTCGCGCCCATAGGGGGAGAGCTGCTGGTCCAGCCAGCGGCCGGTCTCGGGCTCGCCCTCCTCCAGGCGGAGGACGAGGGCCGGCATCAGCGTGGTGGCGAAGTGCTGCTTGTGCTCGACGCTGACCAGATCGCTCACGCGGAGCGCCCAGGTGGGCAGGCTGATGCCGACGCGCGAGAGCATCTCAGCGGTGAACGCGTCCGTCAGCGTCAGGGCCAGGGCGTCCACGGCGGCGATCTGCGCCTCCAAGGACTGGCCGGGCTCTCCGGAGACCTCGACATAGATCTTGTTCTTGGGCTCGGTTCCGCTGGGGCGCAGCAGGATGCGCGCCTGCTCCCCCAGCTCCCAGACGAGCACGTCGCGGCTGGCGCGGTCGGTCTCGGACAGGATCGGGCCGAAGGGGCCGCTGGTGTCCTGGCGATCGTGGAAGGCGGTCACGGGCACGCCGCCGATGCTGCGGGGAGGATCGCGGCGCAAGGAGGCCTGGATGGCCTGGATGCGCGCCCGGCCCTCGGCGCCCCGCATGACGGTGCTGACCAGATCGTTCCGGACATAGCCGACCTCTGCCCAGAGCTCGTGCAGGGTGTCGAGCAGGGTTCGCCCCCTCGCCCGCTCGAGATCGGCGAGCTCCGCCAGCATCAGCGCCCCGCCCGCCGCGTCCTTGTCGCGGATGGCCGGGGTGACCAGCACGCCGTGGGACTCCTCGACCCCCAGGGCAAAGTCGGCGAGCGTGGCCTGGACTCCGGCGAAGCTCCCGCGCGTCTCGATCTGGTCGAGGGCGTCGCCGATGTACTTGAAGCCCACCAGCAGGTGGCCGATGACCTCGGCGCCGCGCGCCCGCGCCACCCGCTCGACCAGCTTGCTGGTCACCTCGGTCTTCAGCACGAGAGGACGCGCGCGCGACCCGCTGGTCAGCACGTGATGGCAGACCAGGGCGGCGATCTCGTTGCCGTTCATGAAGCGCCAGCCGCCCTGACCCTCCGCGGGGTGGCGGACCATCAGGCCGAGCCGATCCGCGTCCGGATCGCAGGCCATCACCAGCACCATCCCCTGCTCTTCGGCGAAGGACGCGGCGGCGCTCATCGAGCGGCGCACCTCGGGGTTGGGCGCTCGGAAGGGGACGTTCGGGAAGGCGCCGTCGTAGGAGGCCTGGGTGGGCTCCACCAACACCGGAAACCCCGACTCCTGAAGCACGGGCACGACCGTGTTCAGGCCGAGGCCGTGCAGGCCGGTGAACGCGACGCGGACCTCATGCCGGCCCGGCACCAACCCACACTGGATATTCGTCTTGACGTAGGCCTGGTGGACCTCCTGCCCGATCTCGCGCACCAGCCCGACCACGCGCGCGCGATCGAGGGGCATTCGCTCGATATGGGAGACGCCCGCGACCTCGTTGGCCATCTGCTCGTCGCGAGGGGGGACCTCCTGGCCGCCGGTGGCGTTGTAGAACTTGCTGCCGTTGTCGTCGGGCGGGTTGTGGGAGGCGCTGACGTTCACGCCCCCGTCCGCGCCGAGGAAGCGGATGGCGAAGGAGAGCTCCGGGGTGGAGAGGAAGGTCCCGATCGGCGGCAGGTAGACGACGATGCCCGCCGCCGCGTAGACCTCGGCGGCGATCTCGGCGAAGTCGCGGCTGGAGAGGCCGAAGACGGGGTTGGGCTCGCCCTGGATGAGCTGGCCGCCCAGGTCGCGGAACTGGCGCACGTCACAGGCGACGACCACGGAGAGCGGCCCGTCGCCGCTGACGCGCCGGAGCCAGGAGGCGTGGCCCTGGATGCTCGCGGAGAGGGTCCAGGGGTTGAAGCGGTTGGGGCCGACGCCGACCAGCCCCCGCCGCCCGCCGGTGCCGAAGGGGAGCACCTGATAGAAGCTGTCCAGGAGCAGATCCCAGCGCTTCGCGTCGGCGAGCGCGTAGATCTGGTAGCGGTACGCCGCGAAGGGCGGCTCGGTGAGCCAGCGCTCCAGCCCGTCCAGGGCCGCGGATTGAAGGGAGGAGGGCACGCTGAGTCCGGCGAAGCCGATTCGTGCCCGCTCCAGCAGCTCCGCAGGTCCCGTAGTCATGGGCTCAGAATCTCCCCGTCAGGCGTGCGGCGGCCGCGGCGCCCTCGGCCAGGGCGCCTACGTCCAGGCTCCCCGAGGCGACGAAACCGTCGAAGGTGCCCTCCGCCGCGTGGACCGCGACGAGGGACCAGGTGGTCCGACCATAGCCGAAGGGGAGCCCGGCCTGGGGAAGAATACCGCTGGCGGCGCCGCCGTCGAGGTAGAGATCGCGCACGGTGCCGTCCGAGCTCTCGATCGCGACATGGACGAAGCTCGCCGCGGTGTCGGTGGACACGCTGAAGCTGCGCGTCTCACCGGCAAAAGACAGCGTGGGCGCCTCGGGGAGCGCGCCAGGAGAGGCCAGGCCGTCCTCGACGGGCGCGGTCGTGGCGCAGAGGGCTCCGCCGCTGCCCAGCCCGCCGACCTGCGCGAGCACCACCACCTCCTCCCCCGTGGCGTCTGGCAAGGAGATCGGCGCGCTGGCGACATCGACCTCGCCGCTGCCGATCCCGAAGCCCGTCACCAGGAGCCCCTCGTCCGCGAGCTGCTGCCCGGAGAGGACGAGCACCTCCTCGTCACCGGAGAAGCCGCCGGGGAGCGCGCCCACGTCCACCAGGATGGTCGCGTCCAGCGAGGTTCCGGGCGCGAGATCGGCCGTCAACGTCGCGTCTGCGCTGACCTCACCGCCCTCGCTCCAGCCCCAGACCAGGACATCGCGGTTGGCCTGAAGCAGCTCGAAGACGTCGTTGGTCCCGTCCAGCCCGCTGAGCAGATCGGCAATGGGCAGCGCGCCCGCCAGGGTCCAGACCGCGGTCGGCCCGATCTCGGCCTGCGCCGCGTAGTCCTCGGCGAAGCCGTTGACGTAGAGGTTCGCCGGCACGTCGGTCTCGACGCCGTAGAGCTCGAGCGTGCGCTCCTCGGCGACGAGGCTGTCCAGGTCCACCAGGAGCAGGGAGCCGCGGATGCTCGGCGCCGCCATCCCGACGCGGATGCGGTCGAATTCGCCCGTGGGGATCTCGTCGAAGTCCACGGCGCCGACGATCTCTCCGGAGACGGGCGCCAGGCTGGCGCTGGAGCGCAGCGGCAGGACGATCTCGCGGGAGACGGCGCCCCAGATCGTCGCCGCGGCGTAGTCCTTGATGTACCCCGTGACGATCACGGGAGCGCCGTCGGGCACGGTGAGCACGATGTCGCCGTCCTCGTCGTCGTCCGTGACGCGCTCCCCGTCATCGAGCACCGCGCTGCCCCCCGGGAGGAGCGCGCCGGTCTCCGCGTCCACCAGCGTCACCACGAGCTCGAGCGCCTCGTTGACCGTCACGTCCAGCGTCGCGCTGAGATCGTCGAGCGTGGCGGTGATCGTGGCCGCCCCCGGCGCGAGCGCCGTGGCGACCCCCGCGTCCACGCTGACGAGGGTGGGGTCGGACGAGGACCAGCTCACGTCCACCGCCGTCCAGGTCCCGTCCGAGGCCTCGGCGGACGCGCTCAGCGTCCAGCTCGCGCCGGGGTTGACCACGAGATCATCGGGCGCCGCGCGCAGGGCGATCCAGGCGCCGCTGTCCGGCTCGGCCGTCTCCGTGGCGCTGTCCGTGTCCGTGTCCGGGCCGCTCGTGTCCACCACCTCGCCGGTCTCCCAGACCACCGGGTCGCCCGTGTCTTCCAAGGTGTCTGTGTCCTTGTCACGGTCGCAGCCGGCCAGCGTGAACAGAAGCAGGATCATCGACGCCTCCAAGGCTCGGACTCTACTCGGCCGCGGGAAGATCGGCCATCACTCCACGAAACGAACCGCGAGGAGCCAGTCGGGCTCGCCCTCGGCGGCCAGCACCCCCTCGGCGACGCAGGCCGCGCAGTCCGCGCCCGCGCAGGCGCTCCAGGCGGTCGTCGCGTAGGGCTGATCGGGACCGAGCGTGATCGGGCCCGCTCGACCGCCGCGCAGCTCGTCGGCGTCCTCGACCAGCGTGTCCACCGTGATCGCCAGCGACTGATCCGCGGGTAGGCCAGGGAAGCCCAGCTTCCCGGCCCCCAGCGCCTCCTCGGCGTTCCCCGCGCCGTCCACACAGATGCGTACACGGACCTCGTCGGGGTGCTCGCCCAGCTCCGCGCCCAGCACGTCAAGCTGAAGATCGGCGTTTCGCCACTCTTCCAGCCCGCAGCCGCTCGACAGGAGCGCGAGCCCCGCCGCCGCAGACGGGCGCAGGCTCACTCGGCGGTGTCGTCGAAGGTCGCGCTGGCCAGCACCCAGGCGTCCGTGTAGCCGGTCGGGATGAAGCGCGAGGTGCCCCAGCTCGTCGCCATCCACCAGGTCCCGGCGAAGGGCGGGCCGGCGTTGTCGTCGCCGTCCCCGTCGTCGATCTCGATGGCAGCGCACTCCCAGTCCGAGCGCCAGTCGTTGGAGCACTCCTGCAGCCCCAGGAAGGTGCTGACGAAGGTGCGGCCGTCCGTCTCCGTCTCGGTGGACTCGTTGGTGAGCATCGTCTTGTCCGCCACCTGAACCGGCGGATCGTAGCGGGCGCTCTCGCCAGTCTGCTCGTCGGAGAAGCCCCAGATCTGGATGCCCGTAGACGAGTCCGAGGACCAGTCCACCGAGTAGAGCAGGTCACCGGTCTCGTCGTTGTAGTGCTCGAGGGTGACGATCTCGGTGGAGCCGTCCAGGATGGTCTGGGAGACCTTCTCCACGTTCATCTTCCAGACGATGTCCTCCTGGAGCTGCGAGTAGGTCCAGGACCGCTCCCCGTCCAAGGGGAAGTAGTCGTCCATCGAGAAGCCCTGGTAATTGTAGCGGTCCGAGTTCGGCTGACAGGCCATCAGCAGCACGGGCATCGCGAGGAGGGTCAGGTTCCGCACAGGCGCTCCTGTCTTCGAGGTGGGCGAGGCCAGGCGGCGTCTGCGCCCCCCGCTTCGCGCGTTGCGTATAGGGTCAGGAATAGCACAGCCCCGAGCGAGGATCGACCCCTCGTTGCGCGCCTGCCGCAAGCTCGCGGCCACGAGCGAAGGTTACAATGACCGCTCTTCCCCCCTCGGAGCCTCCCATGAGCGACGTCATCCTCGCGATCGACCAGGGCACGACCGGCAGCACGGCGCTGCTCCTCGACCACCAGCTTCAGGTCGTCGCCTGGCACAACGTCGAGTTCCCCAACCACTACCCGGAGCCCGGCCAGGTCGAGCACGACGTGGCCGAGATCTGGCGCAGCGTGGAGGAGGCCGTGCGCGTCGCGCTCAAGCGGGCGGGAGAGGTCACCATCCGCGCGATCGGCATCACCAACCAGCGGGAGACCTGCCTGTTCTGGGACCGCGCGACGGGCGAGCCCATCCATCGCGCCCTGGTCTGGCAGGACCGCCGCACCGCCGACCGCTGCCAGGCCCTGCGCGACCAGGGTCACGAGGCCCAGTTCCGCTACAAGACCGGCCTGGTGCTGGACCCCTACTTCTCCGGGACCAAGGCCGCCTGGCTGCTGGACCACGTCGCGGGCGCCCGCGCGCGCGCCGAGGCGGGAGAGCTGTGCTTCGGCACCATCGACACCTGGCTCTGCTGGCGCCTGACCGGCGCCCACGTCACGGACCCCTCCAACGCCAGCCGCACGCTGCTCTACAACCTCCACACGATGGACTGGGACGACGAGCTGCTCGCCATCCTCGGCGTCCCGCGCGCCACCCTCCCCCGCGTGGTGGACAACGCGGCGCGGATCGGCAGCACGCGCGGCGTCGGTTTTCTCCCCGATGGCGTCCCCGTCAGCGGCATGGCCGGCGACCAGCAGTCGGCCCTCTTCGGGCAGGCCTGCTTCGCCCCCGGGATGGCGAAGTCCACCTATGGCACGGGCGCCTTCGTGCTCATGAACACGGGCGCCCAGCCGGTGTCCAGCGCGCGCGGCCTGCTGACCACGGTGGCCTGGCGCCTGGACGGTCAGGTCAGCTACGCGCTCGAGGGCAGCGCGTTCATCGCCGGCGCCGCCGTGCAGTGGCTACGCGACGGGCTCGGCATCATCCGCTCCGCGTCCGAGATCGAGGCCCTCGCCGGCTCCGTCCCCGACGCGGGCGGCGTGGTCTTCGTCCCCGCGCTGGCCGGCCTCGGCGCTCCCCACTGGCGCCCCGACGCGCGCGGCCTGTTCACCGGGATCACCCGCGGCACGACCCGCGCCCACATCGCCCGCGCCGTGCTGGAGGGGATCGCGCTGCAGCTCTCGGACATCCTGCGCGCCATGGCGGCCGACGCCGGACAGCCGCTGGCCGAGCTGCGCGTGGACGGCGGCGCGGCGAAGAACGACCTGTTGATGCAGTTTCAGGCCGACGTGCTCGGCGTGACCTGCGTGCGCCCCACCGTGCTGGAGACGACGGCCCTGGGCGCGGCCTTCCTGGCCGGCCTGGGCGTGGGCTTCTGGGAGAGCCCTGCGGCCATCGCCGAGGCCTGGGTCGAGGACCGCCGCTTCGTGCCGGAGCGCGGCGCGGAGGAGGTCGCGCGCCACCTCGCGGCCTGGGCGCGGGCGGTAGAGAAGGCCTGAACGGCGCCGTGCGCTTGCCACGGCCGCTGCGGTGCCTATGGTCCATACATGGACGATCAGCTTCGCGCCGAGCTCGCGCGCGCATGTCGCGCCCTGCCGCTGTTCCCGCTGCCGGGCGTGGTCTTCCTGCCCGCGACGCTGCTGCCGCTGCATGTCTTCGAGCCGCGCTACCGAAAGCTGGTCAAGGACTGCCTCGACGGCGAGAGCATCTTCGCGGTGCCGCTGCTGCGCGAGGGCTGGCAGACGGACTATGACGGTCGCCCGCCGGTCCACGACGTCTCGGGGGTGGGCCGGGTGGTGCGCTCGCAGGCCTTGCCGGACGGTCGCTACAACCTCCTCGTCCTGGGCATCGCCCGCGTGCGGCTCCTGGAGGAGCTCCCCACCGACGAGCCCTATCGCCTCGCCCGCGCCAGCGTGCTGGACGAGTCGATCGCGCCCGGCGTCGAGGAGCGCCTCCGCGTGACCACAGATCAGCTCCGGCTGGTCGCCGGGCAGATCATGTCGTCGAGCCCCGCGCTCTCCGCCGATCTGAGCCGCGTGCTCAAGGGCGCCGAGGACAGCGTCCAGCTCGTGAACATGCTGGGCCACCTCGTCCTGAGAGAGTCCGACGAACGCCAGCAGTTCATCGAGATGGACGACCCGCTGCTGCGCGCCGATCGGGTGCTGGAGGGTCTGGTGGGCCTGCTCAGCCTCGAGCAGGGCATCGAGGCCTGAACGTCTGCGCGGGAGGGTCCCTCCAGGTTAGGCGCTACCCATGAACGCCCTCCTGCTGTGGGTGGCCCTCGCCGCCGCCCAGACCGCCACCCCCCCGACCTACACCCCACCCGCCGCCGCGACCGAGGCCGCCGCGACCCTGGCCGCCGCCGCGCCGGGCGCGGCGGAGCCGGGCGGCGCAGACCCCACGCCCCC